>CAIQBQ010000001.1 GCA_903870105.1 uncultured Alphaproteobacteria bacterium
CCTTCTGCTCATTACACGATGGGCGGAATTCCAACTGATCTCGACTGCACTGTAATCTCAGGACTGATGGCGATAGGCGAAACATCCTGTATTTCTGTGCATGGAGCCAATCGCTTAGGATGCAATTCTTTGCTCGATTTAATTGTCTTTGGAAAAATCGCCGGGAAAAAAGCTGGGGAAAAAGCAGCAGAAAAATCTTCACAACAAAATACAAAAATCGCAGAAAAAATCGCGGCAGAAAAAATTGAAAAACTGCTCGCCATTCTAGGACTTTGCGAGGCTAATAATAGCACATCGTTGAGTGCGCTTAAAAAAGAACTCCAAGAAAATAATGAAAAACATCTTGGGGTTTTCCGTGATGAAAAACTGCTAAAACTAGGATTAGCAAAGACTCAGGAAATTTACGAAATTTTTAAAAACTATAAAATCAAAGATAAAAATCTGATCTGGAATGAAGAATTAATTGCTTATTTTGAGCTTGAAAATCTTTTGCTAAATTCTTTAGCGACAAATTTTTCTGCGTTAAATCGTCGCGAAAGTCGCGGCGCGCATTACCGCTCAGATTTTCAAAATCGTGACGATAAAAATTTTCACGCTCACAGTTTAGTGCGAATGGCAAGTGAGTTAGAATTTACTAAGAAGGCTGTGCGCAATTCTTCAGAAATTCTCGAACTCAATTTAGAATTACAAAAAAGGAGCTACTAATGTCGATTACAGCTCAAGCAAAATATCTCGGCGAACTACGTGCCGAATCAATTCATGTAAAGTCAGGAAGCCTTATCATCACTGATGCGCCCGTGGATAATAAAGGTAAGGGCGAGGCTTTTTCGCCAACTGATTTGCTGGCGACTTCGCTTGCAACTTGCATGATAACAGTCATGGGAATTGCCGCGAATCAGCATGATTTATCGCTCGAAAATTTACGTTGCGACGTGACAAAAATCATGACGATAAATCCGCGTCGGATCAAAGAAATCATCATCGAATTTCACTTTGCACCGAATAATTTTAACGAAAAAGAAAAAGAGATTTTACGAGATGCAGCCCGCTCTTGCCCGGTTGCTTTTAGCCTTCATCCCGATCTAAAAAAAACAGCGATCTTCAATTTCCAAAACTCTTGAGAGTGGTGATCTCAAGAGCCGGATTATTTGTGGTGTGATCTGTGGTGAGACCATAGTAAAATATAATTTTACTTTTAAAGGACTCAAGAAAAAATTTGACCCCACTTAGTTATCTAGATTGGTTATTGCGAAGAACAGAAGCGACTCTTCATTTAAGGACGCTAGGGCGGGATTGCACGCTGCGCTCGCAATGAGGAGGTAATTTTTCGATAAATTCGAATTGAATTGGCGAAGCTTTATAGAAGCGACAAGAACAAACCGGATCAGTTTTTTATATTTCCATCAACCAGAACCGAGAGCTTTTCAGACCCATCCATCTCAGCGTAACCACCAACAACATCGAGCTGCTTAACAATATTTTGCTTGTCGTCAAAAACAGTAATTTGACCTTCGCTAATCAAGGCAACAACGGCTTCATGACCATGCATGAAGCCAATGTCGCCAAGGGTCGAAGGTATAACGGCCATATGGCAATTGCCGTTAAAAATAACGCCTTCTGGAGAAATGATTTCGAGCTTTAAATTCGACATTATTTCGTTTCTTTCAAAAGTTTTTCACCTTTCTCGACTGCCTCTTCGATGTTTCCAACCATGTAGAAAGCGGATTCAGGAAGGTAGTCATACTCACCAGCACAAATTGATTTGAAGCCTTGTACAGTATCTTTCAGAGAAACTAATTTTCCTGGCGCGCCAGTGAAAACTTCAGCGACGTGAAAAGGCTGTGACAAGAAACGTTGGATTTTTCTCGCGCGAGCAACTGTCAATTTATCTTCTTCAGAAAGCTCATCCATGCCAAGAATCGCGATGATGTCTTGTAGAGATTTATAAGCCTGAAGAGTTTTTTGAACTTCACGCGCAACGTCGTAATGCTCTTGTCCAACAACGCGTGGATCAAGGATGCGCGAGGTTGAGTCAAGAGGATCTACCGCTGGATAAATACCAATTTCGGCGATTTGACGTGAAAGAACTGTAGTGGCATCCAAGTGCGAAAATGAAGTCGCCGGAGCCGGATCAGTCAAGTCATCCGCAGGAACGTAGATCGCTTGCACCGAAGTGATTGAGCCATTCTTAGTTGAAGTAATGCGCTCTTGCATCATTCCCATTTCAGTCGCAAGGGTTGGTTGGTAACCTACGGCTGAAGGGATACGACCCAACAAGGCAGAAACTTCTGAACCCGCTTGAGTAAAACGGAAAATATTATCGACGAAGAAAAGCACGTCGCGACCTTCTTTGTCGCGGAAATATTCTGCTTGAGTCAAACCTGTCAAGGCAACGCGGGCGCGGGCTCCAGGTGGCTCGTTCATTTGTCCGTAAACAAGTGCAACTTTAGAATTCTTTAAATTTTTTACGTCAATTACGCCCGAATCCATCATCTCGTGGTAAAGATCATTACCTTCACGAGTTCTTTCACCAACGCCGGCAAATACTGAATATCCAGAGTGAGCCTTCGCAACGTTGTTAATCAATTCCATGATCAACACTGTTTTACCAACGCCGGCACCGCCAAACAAACCGATCTTTCCACCTTTTGAATAAGGAGCGAGAAGATCGATTACTTTAATACCAGTAACTAAAATTTCGGTTTCAGTTGCTTGCTCTACAAGTTCCGGAGCTGAAGCGTGAATCGGAAATAATTCTTTTGATTCGATCGGGCCTTTTTCATCGATCGGCTCACCGATTACGTTCATGATGCGACCCAAAGTTCCTTCACCAACCGGAACAGAAATCGGGCGACCAGTGTCAATCACTTCAGCGCCGCGAGTTAGTCCGTCGGTCGAGTCCATGGCGATGGTGCGCACAGTTTTTTCGCCAACGTGAAGGGCTACTTCGAGCACCAATGTTTTGCCGTCATTTTGACAAGTAAGTGCGCTGTAAATCGCCGGCATTTCGCCATTTTCGAATTCAACGTCAACGACCGCAGAAATTACCTGCGTGATTTTTCCTTTATTTTGCATGCTTGAGGACGGAGTTGTAGGGCTAGGAGAAAAAGGGCGGGCAACGTAAAAAACGTAATCATGAAGTGCAAGCGCCTAAATTAAATTAAGTAACTCTTTTGGTCGCCCACACGATATTTCAACAACTCAACTCTATAATTTTCTCCAATCTTCCGCCCGCTATCCAGGCAAAAGCAGAGGAAATTCTAAGAGAACAAGGATAAAGCAATCTGCTCGAGATCAGTTCTCTTTGATTTTTGATTTTTAATTCTGATTTTGTCGCCATTTCTCCAATCAAAAATCTTAAATTAATGTCTTTCGAAACTAAAAATGTTACGATCAATTTCGGCCCGCAACATCCTGCTGCACACGGCGTTTTGCGCCTCGTTCTCGAAATGGATGGCGAGGTAATTGCTCGCGCCGATCCTCATATTGGTCTGCTCCATCGCGGCACTGAGAAATTAATTGAATATAAAACTTACCTACAGGCGGTACCTTATTTTGATCGCCTCGATTACGTTTCGCCTATGTGCCAAGAACATGCTTACGCTTTGGCAGTAGAAAAACTTTTAGGCATTCAAGTTCCGCGCCGCGCACAATTTATTCGCGTATTATTTTCTGAGATCACTCGCATCTTAAATCATATAATGGCCATAACAACTCAGGCTCTAGATGTTGGAGCGATGACACCACTTTTATGGATGTTCGAAGAGCGTGAAAAAATGATCTCATTTTACGAAAAAGTTTCTGGATCAAGAATGCACGCCGCCTACATTCGTCCCGGCGGAGTTCATCAAGATTTACCCGACGGCCTGCTCGCAGAAATTAAAAAATTCGCCGAAGAATTTCCAAAAAAAATCGACGACATGGAAGATCTTCTCACTGATAATCGTATCTTCAAACAACGCATGGTTGATGTCGGCGTAGTAAGCAAAGAAGAGGCTCTCGATTGGGGATTTTCCGGCCCGATGATTCGCGGCTCAGGAATCGCCTGGGATCTACGTAAATCACAACCTTACGAAATTTACAGCGAATTAGATTTTGATATTCCAGTTGGCAAAAATGGCGACTCTTACGACCGCTATTTAATTCGCGTCGAAGAAATGCGCGAGTCAGTAAAATTAATTTTACAATGCATCGAAAAAATGCCCGAAGGTCTAGTGACTGTTGATGATCCAAAAATTTCTCCACCAAAAAGATCTGAAGCAAAGCACGACATGGAATCGCTAATCAACCATTTCAAACTTTTCACCGAAGGCTACCACGTTCCCGCCGGCGAAACTTACGCCTCGGTCGAAGCGCCAAAAGGCGAATTTGGAGTTTACATTATTTCCGACGGCTCAAACAAACCGCATCGTTGCCGCGTTCGTGCACCTGGCTTCGCGCATCTGCAAGGATTAGAATTCATGGTCAAAGGTCACATGCTTGCTGACGTGGTAACTATAATCTCCACCCAAGACATAGTTTTTGGCGAAGTTGACAGGTAATTTTTGATTCCTAGTTTGCGCCGCCCTCAAGTAACTCGCCCCAATTTTTAAGCCAAATTTTTCAGCTGTTTTCATGAAAATCTTCAACTCCCTCAAGTCTGCTAAAAATAGAGACAAGAACTGCAAAATCGTTCGTCGCAAAGGTCGTCTTTATGTGATCAACAAAGTTAAGCCACGTTTCAAAGCTCGCCAAGGATAACCTCCTGGTAGCTTCTTGAGATTGTCACCCTGAGCCTGTCGGAAGGGTGACTAGTCATGCTTTCGACAGGCTCAGCATGACCCTCCCTTCTTTGATGATGAAAATTCGAATCGGAACTCGCACCAGTAAATTAGCTCTCTCACAAGTTGCAGAAGTTCATCTGCTTCTAGCGGACCATTTTCCAGATCTTCAAGTTGAAATCATTCCAATCACCACCTCCGGCGATAAAATTCAGGATCGCAATTTAGCCGACATCGGTGGCAAAGGCCTCTTCATCAAAGAGCTAGAAGAGGCTCTACTACAAGATAAAATTGATGTTGCCATCCACTCCGCAAAAGATGTTCCCCCTCTAATTCACGAAGAAACTGAAATTACTGCCTTCACGCCCCGCCTTGATGCACGCGATGCATTCATCTCAAATAAATTTAACAACTTAGAACAATTGCCAAAAGGCGCTGTAGTTGGAACTTCATCATCTCGACGTAAATCGATTTTGTTGCGTCTTCGTCCCGACCTAAAAGTTATTAATTTTCGCGGCAATGTCGACACGCGTTTACGCAAAGTTGAAGAGGGCTTGGCTGACGCCACAATCCTCGCCGTGTGTGGATTAGCAAGGATTGGCAAAGAACATGTGATCAAAAAAACTTTCGAAAAAAACGAGATGCTTCCCGCTGGTGGACAAGGTTCTCTCGCGGTACAAATTAAAAAATCTGCGAAAAACTTTGCTGAGATTTTCAAAAAAATTAACGATGCAGAAACAATGATTGCAATCAAATGCGAACGTGCATTTTTGCGTGAGCTTGGCGCTTCCTGCTCAACTCCTGTCGGAGTTCATGCCGAAATTCAAAATGGAAATTTGGTTCTCAGAACTGAAATATTGAGTCACGACGGTGGTGAAATTTTTGAAACTAATTCGAGTGGAAAAGCTGAGCTGAAAGATGCGATTGAACTCGGAACCGCGGCAGCAAAAAAAGTAAAAAAAGAAGCGAATGAGTTGCTGCAGGCCTGTCTAAATCCGTTATAAAAATGGCAGTTTTTTAAAAACTGCGGGAAAAATCTTGAAATTCCACTAAGCCACCTTCTCAACCACCACAATCGACACCACGGCTTGCGCGGCAATTCCCTCTTCTCTACCTAAAAATCCGAGCTTCTCAGTTGTGGTTGCTTTTACATTCACACGAGTCGCCGAAATGTTAAGAACCTCTGCCAGCGCTGCCTTCATCTGATTTTTAAATTTAGAAATTTTTGGCTTTTCGCAAATCAAAGTGATGTCGAGATTTAGAATCGTGCCACCTTTTTTCTTAAGTAAATGGTTGGTGATTTTAAGCATTTCTCGCGAGTCTACATCCTTCCATCTCGCTTCACTTGGCGAAAAATGTTCGCCGATGTCGCCTTCGCCGATCGCGCCCAGAATGGCGTCGATCAAAGCGTGAATGCCAACATCTCCGTCAGAATGTGCTTCGATTTTTTTGTCGAATTCGACGTCAATTCCACAAATTCTAATAAAATTATTTTCGTCTTTTTTGCGCTCGCGAAAGGCGTGAACATCAAATCCGGTGCCGCAGCGATTTTCTTCACGCACATTTTGAATCATCATTGCCGCCAAGCTTTTCGCGCGCTCGTAATCTTCTTCAGTGGTGATTTTAAAATTATTTTGCGAACCCGGAACGATCGCCACTGGAATTCCCGCATATTCGTTAAGCGCAGAATCGTCGGTGAAATTCAAATCTTTGAAAGCGATGTGCGAGTTCAAAATATCCTGGTAGAGAAAGCCTTGTGGAGTTTGCGCGCGCCAGAGATTTTCGCGCTCTAGTGTCCATTCTATTTTTCCGTCATGAGTTTTTTTCAAAGTGTCTTCGACAGCAACGGCAGGAATTACTGCGGGATGAGTTTCGAGCTTCTCTAAAATGCCATTAATTATGCGCTTAGAAACAAAAGGACGCACGCCATCGTGAATCAAAACCTTGTTCGGACCATGTTCACGCAAAGCCTCTAAACCCAAGCGAATCGATGATTGGCGAGTCTCTCCACCAAAAACGGGATTTAGCAAATCAAGACCCGCTGCCGCTTCTTCGTAGAGCGCAACATCATCGGGATGAATCACGCAAATCACGTCATCAATTTTTGGATGATTCAAAAATGCCAAAATTGAATGACGCAAAAGCGACACTCCGGCTAGTGGCAAATATTGCTTAGGAATTCCTTCCCCTTGATTAAAGCGATTGCCTCGGCCACAAGCGGTGATTAAAGCAACGATCTTATTCATGCTTAGTTTTTTTCGACGATTCTTCTTTCCATCTCGCCGCGGAAATTTTTAATCAACCCTTGAACCGGCCAAGCTGCAGCGTCTCCGAGAGCGCAGATGGTGTGACCTTCGATTTGTTTTGTTAAACTGTATAGTTGATCGATCTCTTCGATTTTGGCATTTCCGTCAACCATGCGATCCATGATACGCATCAACCAGCCCGTGCCCTCGCGGCATGGCGTGCATTGGCCGCAAGATTCGTGTTTGTAAAAATGAGAAAGGCGGGCGATCGATTTGATGATGTCGGTTGATTTATCCATCACGATCACACCAGCAGTTCCTAGACCAGTTCCCACCGCCTTCAAAGAATCAAAATCCATTAAAACCGTGTCGCAAACTTCTTTGTTAATCATCGGAACCGATGATCCGCCAGGAATTACGGCAAGCAAATTATCCCAACCGCCACGAACTCCCCCAGCATGTTTTTCGATTAATTCCTTGAGAGAAATTCCCATTTCTTCTTCGACGTTACAAGGCTTGTTGACGTGACCAGAAATGCAGAAAATTTTTGTACCAGTATTTTTTTCACGACCCAAGCCCGCGAACCAAGATGGTCCACGACGTAAAATTTCTGGAACAACGGCAATTGATTCAACATTATTAATTATTGTCGGACAGCCATAAAGCCCAACAAGCGCGGGGAATGGAGGCTTTAAACGCGGCTGTCCTTTATTACCTTCGAGACTTTCAAGCAAAGCGGTTTCTTCTCCACAGATGTAGGCACCGCCTCCGCGATGAATGTAAATGTCTAAATCCCAACCAGAATTACAGGCATTTTTTCCAATTAATTTTGCGTCGTAAGCCTCGTCGATTGCGCGCTGCAATGCGACGGCTTCGTTGTAATATTCGCCGCGAATATAGATGTAACAGGTATTTGAATTAACGGCGCGCGCGGCGATTAAACAGCCCTCTAAAAGTTTGTGTGGATCGTTACGTAAAATGTCGCGATCCTTACAGGTTCCTGGTTCAGATTCATCGGCGTTAATAACCAAGTAATGCGGCTTGCCCTCTTTTGAAGCTATTTGTTCTTGGGTTTTCTTTGGCGCAAATGACCATTTCATTCCGGTCGGAAAGCCAGCGCCACCACGACCACGCAACCCAGAATCTTTAACTTGCTGGATAAGGGCATCAGCGCCTAAATCGAGAAATCTTTTAGTGTCATTCCAGTCACCTCTTTTTTTTGCCGCTTCAAGATTTGATGATTCAAATCCATAAAGATTAGTAAAAATTCTATCCTGATTTTTGAGCATTTTTTGCTGAATTTTTTTGAATTTTCTTTCG
>CAIQBQ010000002.1 GCA_903870105.1 uncultured Alphaproteobacteria bacterium
CAAGAAAAATTCGCGGCAAAACCGCAGAAAGTCTGATGGATGTAGCGCTAAAGCAATGCGACTTAATCTCACAATTTAGTGACAAAATAAATTCTCTAAACCTGGCAAATGACACTGCGCTACTTCTTGAATTTACGAATTACGTTCTTGCCAGTTACGCAAAATTAAAACAGCAGCGCGCCCTTCTTGATTATAATGATCTCATTATTGAAACCAACAGGCTATTGGCTAATCCAGATTTTTCTGACTGGGTGAAAATGAAAATGGATGGCAGTTTTGATCACATTTTAATCGATGAATCGCAGGATACGAATCGTCAGCAATGGTCGATTATTAAGGCTTTATGCGAAGATTTTTTTTCTGGGCTTAGCCTTTCAAATCAGCAGAGAAGTATTTTTATTGTTGGTGATGAAAAGCAGTCGATCTTCTCTTTTCAAGGAGCGGAGCCAGATATTAGCAGCGAAATTTTTTCTTATTTTAAAAACAAATTCGGCGATCAATTCAAAAAAATTGAGCTCCATCACTCTTTTCGTTCGCGCGCAGAAATTCTTGCAGCGGTGGATAAGGTTTTTTTAGATCCAGAAAGAAAAGCGGCGATTAGCAAAGCGAGTCAATTTAGCGGGCATCTTGTAACGCGTGAAGGTAAAGGCTTGGTAGAGATTTGGCCGAAAGCTAAGAAAGAAATAGAAAAACAAGAAACTAGTTACGAGTGGCAAATTAATTACCAAAAAACCGAGCAGAGTGAGCAAGAAATTTTGGCAGAAATGATTTCTAAAAAAATCACAAGCTGGGCGCAAGATAGGTCGGTGAATTACGGCGATGTTATGATTTTGCTACGCACTCGAACCAACGGTTTTTTTGACGAATTGGTAAAAAGTTTTCACCGTCACCAAATTCCTTTTACCAGTATTTCGCGCGTGAGATTTAGCAAAAGTTTACTAATTCAAGATCTGCTTGCAGCCGCGAGATTTGTGCTCTTGCCGCAGGATGATTTAAATCTGGCCTGTCTGCTTAAATCGCCAATTTTTGATTTTAGCGAAGATGAATTGTTAAAAATTTGCCTGAAAAAAAATGCAGAAGAGACTACGATTTACAAGGCTTTGATTGGTTCAACAACTCGTGAAAAACTCGAGGAATTAATTACGAAATCGCAGGAAGTAAACTGCTTCGAATTTTTTTATTTTATTTTGTACGAGCAAAATCAGCGGCAAAATTTTCTTTCTTATTTCGGTTACGAGAGCCTGGAAATGTTAGATAAATTTATCATTTCGGTTTCTAATTTCTGTCAAAATTCTTCGCCAAATTTACAAAAGTTTTTAGAATTTGTTGAAGAGATAGATCCAGAAATTTCTCTTTCTGCAGTGGAAAATAATCGCGTTAGAATAAGTACGATTCACGGCGCAAAAGGTTTACAAGCCAAGATTGTCGTGCTTCCAGATTGTTCTTATGATTTAAGAAGATCACCAAGTGCTAAAGAAAAAATTCTTTGGATTGATGGATTGCCGATTTGGTGCGCAAAAAAATCTTACGAAAATAAATTGGTTAGAACTCATCGCGAGGTGCGTTTAAAAGAAATTAAAGAAGAAGGCTTGCGTTTGCTTTACGTAGGAATGACGCGCGCTGAAGATGAGTTGTACATTTCTGGATTTGGTAATTCGACTGATCCAGATTCTTGGTATGGGATTTTATCTACACTAATTCCACTCGAAGAAACCAATCTCTAAAACGTCATCGCGAGCTTTAGTGAAGCGATCAAAAAAATGGATTGCAGATTTCTTTCACTTCTCACAATGACGAATTTCAATTCCTTAACGTAGAAATTTATGATAAAAAAAGTTAAAGTAGCGATTTTGATCTCTGGTCGCGGAAGTAACATGCAAGCACTTGTAAAGGCTTGTGAGGATGTAGAATTTCCGGCAGAAATAGTTTTGGTTCTGTCGAATAAAATAGATGCGGCGGGTTTAGAATTTGCGCGCGAGAAAAAAATTCCAACTGCAGTAATCGATCATAAAAATTTTTCTACGCGTGAAGAATTTGATAAAAAAATGAGCGAGGAAATTAAGAAATTTGGCGCAGAAGTAATCTGCCTTGCTGGCTTCATGCGTTTGCTCTCTTCGGAGTTTGTGGAACAGTGGTTTGGTCGTCTGATTAATATTCATCCTTCACTTCTTCCTGAATTTAAAGGTGCTGATGCCGTGGGTGATGCGATTAAAGCCGGTGCACAAATTTCTGGATGCACAGTGCATCTTGTTAGTGAAGAAATGGATTCTGGGCTGATCATCTGGCAGTCTTCTGTGCTAGTGCTAGAAGGCGATTCGAAAGAAACTCTTGCGGCAAGAATTCTCGAAGAAGAACATCGAATTTATCCCAAAGCCCTTAAAGTTATTTGTGAAAATATTGAATAAAAAATGAAAGTACTTCCTCTTATTATTGCTCCTAACCCTTTATTGAAGCAGATTTCCAAGCCTGTTGATAAAATTGATGACGCTCTTCGTAACTTCATGAAAGACATGGTTAGCACGATGTATGCTGAAGAAGGAGTAGGTTTAGCGGCTGTTCAAGTCGGTGTTTTAAAAAGAATTTTAGTGATCGATGTCGATTACAAAACTGAGCAGCATGACCATCATCATGACCATCACGGTTGTGATCACGTGCACGTAACTAACACCAACCCACGCTATTTTATCAATCCAGAAATCGTTGAATTTTCTAAAGAATGCTCTTCTTACAATGAAGGCTGTCTATCCTTTCCAGAGGCTCGTTCAGAGGTAGTTAGGCCAGAAGAAGTCACGGTAAAATACCTCGATTTGCTTGGAAAAGAGAAAGTGGAAAAGATGTCTGGATTGCTCGCAACTTGTATCCAGCATGAAGTTGATCACCTCAATGGAATTACCTTTGTTGACCACATCTCGAAAGTAAAACGCGAGATGATTCTGAATAAATTAAAGAAAAAACGTTAATCCAAAAACATGCATCGCTATCGTTACAAGGCCTTCAATGAAGAGGGCAAATATGTCTCAGGAAAATTGGCGGCAGAAAATTCAGGAGAGCTCTCGACTTTATTGCGCTCAAGCAAATTGGAACTGATCTCATTTAAAGAGGAAAAAGTCGGTGGAATCAGTTTATTTAAAACTGGTGTTAAGCCAAAAGAATTGATCATGATTTTTGTGCATCTTGAACAGCTTGAAAGAACTGGCGTGCCGATTGCAGATTCAATTCGTGATTTAGCTGAAAGTTCTGATTCCACAGAAGTTAAGGCACTGATGAATGAAGTCGTAGAGTCGATAAAGAACGGTAATATGTTTTCTGAGAGTTTAGCTAAGCGCCCAGATGTCTTTGGCGATACTTATGTTGGGTTGATTGCGATGGGTGAAAAAACCGGTAACCTCTGCAGCGCTTTTACTAGTATCATCGAAGATATTAAGTGGTCTATGGACATCAAACGTAAAACCAGAAAAGCAACTACCGGACCAATGTTTGGGATCGTACTCATGTTTGCTATTTTGGGTATTATGACTTCGGTTGTAGTGCCAAAAGTTACAGGTTTTTTGGCAACGCAGGACATCAAGCTGCCATTAGCCACGGTAGCTTTGATGAAGTTTTCCGACTTCATCAAAAGCAATTGGTATTTTATTATCCTTACCCCGCCTTCTATTTGGACGGCAGTAAAAATTCTACGACGTTCTTCACAAGATATGGCGGTAATAATCGATGATTTAAAACTAAAACTCCCGATTTTTGGACAAATTATTAACAAGATTGATGCGGCAAAATTTTGTCAATTTTTCTCAATGACTTTCAAAAGTGGTTTGGGCGTTTTGGAATGTTTAGAATCATCAAGTGGCGTGATCAAAAATAGCGCGATCAAGAAAAGTATTTTTGCAGTGAAGCAGAAAGTTTCAGATGGGCAGGCTTTGTCCAAAGCAATTGCGGATACTGGATATTTTCCTAATCTAGTTGTGCGCATGTTTAAAGTTGGCGAGGAAAGTGGTAACATGGAAAGCGCTTTGAACAACATTAAATTCTTCTATGATCGTGAAATTAATGACTCGATCGACCGTCTCGTGTCGATGATCCAGCCAACGATAACAATGGTCATGGGTAGCATGATTGCCTGGATTACAATCGCGGTATTTGGCCCGATCTACTCGACCTTCTCCAAGGTAAATTAATCAAAAGTTTGCCAATTCACTTCCAAATATTACCACAAAAACTATTGCACCATCTCCGTGAAAGTCAGGATGGTACGCAAAGCAATTGAGAATAAATTTTAAAAATGGATCCAAAAAAACTTCGTGAAACTCTTGGACTATTCTCGACTGGGGTAATTATTGCCTGTGCTAGGCGCAAGAATTTCTTGGCAGAGAATTTTTTTGTTAAGAAAAATCTTGTCGGAAAATTTGAAGAATTTTGGCAAAATTTTCTGCAGGAAAATTATTTCGCGCAAAAGTTTGAGAGCAAAATTCACACGCAGAATTTCTTAGAAAAAATTAAAAAAATCTTCGCCACTGAGTTTTTTGGAATGACGATTAATTCCTTCACTTCTGTTTCGTTAAATCCGCCGCTGGTTTCATTTTGCATCTATAACGATTCGGCAAATCTTAAATTCTTTAAGAAGAATCGTTACTTTTCCTTGAACGTGTTAAGCCAAGAACAGCAAGCTCTCGCAAGCGCCTTTGCTACGCCAAAAAATTCTAAAAAATGGGGGGTAGAACCTTATTTTCTTGGTCAGAAGGGCAATCCAATTTTCCAAAATTCTTTAGCCTTTTTTGAATGTAAAAAGCATCGCGTAATTAAGTGTGGAGATCATCACATCATCATCGGTGAAGTGCTTGATTTTGGAAAAATAAATGATGCCAAGCCTTTAATCTTTTACCGAGGAAAGTTTGCTTAAAAAAAATTTTCAGAAAATTTTTGGCACTGATCTAATCGCCGCAATTTCGTTAATTGTTTCTCTTTATCTAGCTGAATATTGGGCTTTTGGCTTGATTATTTTTATGATTGTGAGTGGTCAGGCACTTGAGAAATATGCCTCGCGTCGTGCGTCATTTGTGCTTGCAGCTTTAGCGAAGCGGATGCCATCAACGGCACATTTGCAATGCCAAGAAAAAGTTGAAGATGTTGAAATTGCGCGAATAAAAATTGGTGATCTGCTCGTGATTTATCCGCATGAAACTTGTCCGGTTGATGCGATAATCGTTACCGGGTCTTCGGCAATGGATGAATCTTACTTAACCGGCGAACCTTATAAAATTTCTAAAACTGTCGGTTCGTATGTTTTGTCTGGCGCAATTAATGGTGATGCACTGCTTACTGTTCGTGCAGAAAAATTAGCGCAAGATTCACGTTACGCTAAAATTGTTGAGGTGATGCAGGACGCGAATCAGCAGCGTCTTAACCTGCGCCGGCTTGGCGATCAGCTCGGTACAATTTTTGCGCCAATCGCTCTAGCTTTTGCTTTTGCGACATTATTTTTTAGCGGAAGTTTAACGAATTTTCTTGCGGTTCTTGTTATCGCAACACCTTGCCCACTTTTGATCGCCATTCCAATTACCATCATCAGTGCGATCTCAATTGCAGCGCGACATGGAATAATTATTAAAGATCCAACAGTGCTCGAGCGCCTTCCAACTTGCTCTACCGCCATTTTTGATAAGACCGGAACATTAACTTACGGCGAGCCGGAATTGGCAGAAATTGTTTTACTTGCGAAATTTAAGCGTGAGCAAATTTTACAAATGACAGCAAGTCTTGAGCGCTACTCTCGTCATCCTTTAGCTAGTGCGATTTTGAAATCTGCCGAGAAAGAAAAACTACTTTTAGTTGCAGTAGAAAATTTAGAAGAAAGTCCAGGAGAGGGTTTAAGAGGAGATGTCTTAAATCATAAAATTTTAGTCACGAGTCGCAAAAAAATTTTTGCAGAATTGCCACCAACTCAGGTTGGACTAGAATGTGTTGTCATTATTGATGAAAAGCCGGCGGCAATTTTATATTTTCGCGATCAGCCACGTAACGAGAGCAATCCTTTCATCAAACATCTTGGGCCGAATCACAATTTTAAGAAAATTATTTTACTTTCTGGTGATCGCGATTCGGAAGTTACTTACCTCGCCGAATCTCTTGGTATCAAGCATTATTACGCTTCGCAAACTCCCGAGCAAAAGCTAGAAATTGTTAGAAATGAAACTAAGCAAGCGCCAACCCTTTTCATGGGCGACGGAATTAATGACGCGCCGGCACTAATGGCGGCAACTGTTGGAATTGCTTTTGGTAAACAAAATGTAGTCACTTCTGAATCTGCGGGAGCAGTGATTTTGGAAAGTAATTTACTCAAGCTCGATCAACTAATTCACATCAGCGAATCTATGCGAAAGATCGCTTTGCAAAGCGCAGTTGGAGGAATGTTGTTTAGTATAATCGGAATGGGATTCGCTGCTGCGGGTTTAATCACGCCGGTCGCAGGGGCCTTGCTGCAAGAGTTTATCGATGTTGTCGCAATTCTTAACGCGCTGAGATTGACCTGGAGAAGAGAAGTGAGATCGGACGTTGCGTAATTTAAACTACTAAAACCAGCGATCCCATTGTCTTGCGACTTTCTAAGTCCTTATGTGCTTTGTCCACGTCTTGGAATGGATAAGTGGTAATTTTTGGCCTCAAAATTCCCTTAGTTAAGGCAGCAAAAACTTCGTTCGCAGCAAGAACAAGCTCAATACGATTTGCTTTGTAAAGCGCTAGAGTAGGGCGAGTTATGTAGAGTGAATTGAGAAGTAAACGATTGAGATCAAGTTTTTCTGTAGCGCCTGAAGACTCGCCGAAGCTTACGCACATTCCCATCTCCAATAAGCATTCTAAAGATTTTTCTAAAGTATCTTTTCCGACCGAATCGTAAACCAAAGCAACTCCAGAGTTATTGGTGATATTGGAGATCTCTTCAACAAAATTTTTAGTTCTGTAATTAATGACATGATCGCAGCCAAGTCCTCTGGCAAAAGATATTTTTTCATCTGAGCCAACAGTGCCAAATACTTCTAAACCAAGATGCTTCGCCCATTGGCACATTAAGTGACCAAGACCTCCAGCTGCAGCATGAATGAGAACTTTTTTAACGCGTGCTGCAATGTAAACGCGATGAAGCAAAGTGTGCGCCATTAAGCCTTTAAGCAAGCAGCCGGCCACTTGTACGTCACTTAATTCTTTCGGCGGAATAACTAGATGATGCTGATTGATTACGCGTTTTTCAGTGTAAGCGCCAATGCCGCCAGTAGCGTAAGCAACACGCTCTCCCACTCTGTAATCGATTACGCCTTCGCCAACCGCTTCAATAATTCCACAGGCTTCCATGCCAAGAATAGCCGGAACTTTGCTTAGTTTGAATTGGCCGCGACGAAAACAGACGTCATAAAAATTTATGCCGATCGCGGTTTGTTTAATTAATACTTCATCTTTTTTTGGTTTTTGATCTTCAACTTTTTTGATTTTAAAGCTGCCGCCAGGGCTTTTTAGAACAATTGCTTGCATTGTTTTTATGTGTTTTTGAATTTCAGAAGAGCGAAGTTAATTCCAATTAGGATCTACTGAAATGCAACATCAAAATCTTTTTGTTTTCGATATCGAAACAATCCCTGACTTAAACGCGGCAAAAAATTTACTAGATTCACCGGATGGTTCTTTGAGTGAATTGCGTGAGGGTTTGGTAAAATATCATCTCGACCTTACCGACCAAAAAAATTCTTTTTTGCGCCAACCATTTCATCAAGTTGCGGCGATTAGTTTTTTAGAAGCCGAGATCGTGCGCGATTTTAGCGGACAAGAATTTTACCGCTTAATTGATATTCGTTCTGGTGGCGACTTAATTAGTTCGGAAGCTGATTTAGTGCGCGGATTTTTTGCTCATCTTAAGAAAAATTTTTCCCGTTTAGTAAGTTTTAATGGCAAAGGTTTTGACCTTCCGGTGCTAAAATATGCAGCGATGAAAAATGAAGTTGAGGCTTCGTGGCTCTACAAAAAAGGCGACAAGTGGAACAATTATTCTCAGCGCTATTCCCTGGATTGGCATTGCGATTTGGTCGATGCTTTTTCTGATTTTGGCGCTTCCGCAAAAGTTAAAATGAACGAACTTTGCGCTGCATTTGGCTTGCCTGGAAAACTCGGCGTTGATGGCTCGCAAGTCACTCAAATGTTCGACGATGGTAAGCTGCAAGAGATTCGCGATTATTGTGAAACTGACGTGATCAACACTTACTTGCTCTACCTAGTTTACCAACATCACAACGGCACTCTCTCGAAAGATTCCTTCTTCAAATGTAAGAAAAATTTACGCGAATTTTTGGAAGAAAGATCGAAAGAAAAAAAACATTTCAAAGAATTCTTGGGAGCCTGGGAATAAATCCTCTCTCTGCCGTGATTCTTGATTTCTTGTTCGAAGTGGGTTTCGCAGTTTAATTTCTTTTTAACATGAAAATAAGATTGGGTCAGAAGACCTCTTCTTCGATTATAAATGGGGTTAATAAACCCCAGAGATGTAATTATTGAACAGTGTAAAAACTCAAGCGCACTTCTCTTCTTTTTTGACACGTCACCCCTTACAGACCCTTTATTTCTCTACATTCAGAAAAAAAGATAAATCACTGCCGCGGCGGCAGTGATTCAAAATTATGACAGAATTTTTGCTCTGAAAATTTCGATTAAATCCTCGTCCATCTCGCGAATTTCTTGGCGTTCGAAATTATTTAAAGCTTCAGAAATTTTCTCTAAATTTATCTCGCCAATGGCGGAAATTCCGTCAGAGCCGATGATTTTTTTATTACGAATCCAGACCAATTCATCGACTAAGTTTTTTTGTAGAAATTGTGTTGCGACATTTTGACCGCCTTCGACGAGAATTGAATTTACACCTTCTAAGCAAAGTTGTTTTAGAATATCTTCGAGCTCTCCACTAAAATTTTTGTGACTTAAAACTATTATTCTTGGCGAAAATTCTTCGAGGCCAGGAAGTCGGCAATCAAGGCGCGGATTGTCTTTTGCTGCCGTGTTGGCCCCAACTAAGATTGCATCATTTTTGGCGCGAAGAAAATGAGCAAAGTCACGTGCTCGGTCGGAGGTAATCCATTTACTGTCAAAATTTTTGGTAGCGATTTTTCCGTCTAAACTTGTGGCGAGTTTTAAAGTTATGAATGGCCGGCCTAGTTTTTTGGCGGTAAAAAATCCCCGATTAATTTCTTGAGCTTCTTTTTCACAAATTTTGTCCCACGGGCCACAAGTTACTTCAATTCCGGCTTCGCGTAGCTTGGCGATTCCATTTCCATTAACGCGTAAATCAGGATCTTGCGTGGCAACCACAACTCGTTTGAATTTATTTTTGATGATTTCATCAACACAAGGCGAGGTTTGACCGAAGTGAGAGCAGGGCTCAAGCGTTACGTAAAAAGTGGCCTCTTCTAAAATTTTTTTGTCGGTAATTTTTTCGATGGCAATTTTTTCAGCGTGCGGTCTACCTCCGCGGGCAGTTATGCCGGAAGAAATTATTTTTTTGTCATGAACAATAACGCAGCCTACAACTGGATTTGGGGAAGTTCTGCCAAGATTTCTTTGTGCCAATTTGAGTGCGTAAGAAATAAATTTTTGATCAGGATTTTTCGTCATATTGATTATAGGGTTTTCGTAAATAGGTTGCCGCACCGCACGTAATCGAGCGGTTTAAAGCTAAAATTAATAAATGAAAATACAGCGTATCGCCGCTACATACCTGCTTCTTTGTCTCGCTTCATGTGGTTCGAATACCCCTGTTTACGATCGTTATGATCAAGCTCCGGCTCAAGTGCCAATGCAGGCTCCAAGCCGCCAAGTTAATCCAAATTATTATCCTCAAGATCAGCGACAACAACCTTATCAGCAGCCTAATTATCAAAAGCAGCCTTACCAACAAAATCCATACCAACAGTATCAGCAGCCGCAACAAGGCGGTTCAAGAAATTATTCTAACCCTTACGAAATCCCGCCTACGCCTTATTATGGCTATGATGCTGATCAATATTATGTTCCGCCGACTAACTATGGAACTGAACCTTATCATCAAAGCATTACTGACAAACATTAATAAGGCGTAAGATTCGACCTCGGTTTTACATGATTAACCACGCAACCAAGCAGGATCTCACTAAAATTCATAAAACAAAGATAAGCTAATCAATTTTAACGTGCGCTGAAGCGGGGAAATAAATTATTATCTTTAAAACTTGTCCAACAAAAAAGCCCGGTCCAAAAAAATTTTGAAGCCGGGCTTTTTTAATTTTATGATCTCAAGAAATTCTATCTCGAGTAAAATTCTGTAATGAAGTGAGGTTGCATTTCGATTGGATAAGGCACTTCAGCGAAAGTTGGTTTTTCAGTCAATTTTGCAGAAAGTGCATCTTTATCGAGCATCATGTAGCTAGGGATGTCGCGCTCCATTTTTTGTTGCGCATCTAAGACTAGAGCTAGTGAACGAGATTTTTCGCGCACTTGAACAACATCTCCGATCTTAACTTTGTAAGAAGCGATATTCACGATTTTGCCGTTAACTGTAACATGTTTGTGGCTGACAAATTGTCTCGCCGCAAAAACTGTCGGTACGAAATTTGCGCGATAAACAATAACATCAAGCCTTGATTCTAAAAGACCTACGAAGTTTTCGCTAACGTCACCTTTTGATTTTTCAGCAAGAGAGAAAGTGTTAAAAAACTGTTTTTCAGAAATATTGCCGTAATAGAACTTCATTCTTTGCTTAGCTTTAAGCTGAGTTCCGTAGTCACTGGTTCTGCCTTTTGATGAAGCGCCGTGCTGTCCAGGTTTGTAGTTACGTTTTAGGTAAGGATCTTTTGCTTGACCCCAAAGGCTGCCGCCAAGTTTTCTGCTAAATTTTTTCTTAGCATTTACGCGTTTAGTCATTGTCTAAATGTGTTGATTTTACTGATTCCATTGGTCTTTTAGGATGTCTTGTTTGCCCTAAAAAATTCTTCAAAAACATGACGTTTTCAAAAAGGAAAAAAGTGAGAGAGTGGCATCCTTAAGATTGAGATTAGGTTGTCAACTTGATGGTTAATAGAGGGTTGCTGGGATCTTGAGGAAGAGCTCGGATTCGCTTAAAACCTTTCCAAGTCAGATAAAAATCAGAGATCTTCTGATTGCGCTTAAGAAATAACTACAGTTTAGCTGGTTTGGCATAATGGCCTAAAATTCTACGGGAGTTTTTGAGATGAAATCCATCAACTTCAGTCACTCCATTTTTGTCGTAAACCAAAGTGATGTCATTCTTTGATTTTTCAGGTTCTTTGGCGGCGATTGCGACTAGTTTTATTTCGGATTTTGCGACAAAAGGGATTTGTGTAAAAACGCATAAATTTTCAGGAAGAATTTTCCACCACTCTTCTTTGTGATGTGGCGGTAATGCAAAAATTCCGATTAGAGCTTCGTCATTTTCGAGTGCAGAAATTATATCTTTGGCTTTTTTGAAATGAGTAATTGGAACTTCGGAATTGTAATATTCGCGCAGAAGAATTTCTTGCTCTGGATGTTGAGAGGCGATATGAAGCGGCTGCTCGTGCATGTTCGCAGCGGTGATCAATTTACGCCAAATATCTACAACTAAAGATTTTGGTAAATTTTTGCCGGATTTTTTGAGTAAATTTTTAATCATGTCAGCCTCGCGAGCTGAGCGAATAAAAAATTTTATATTATCTTTCTTCTTCAGCGCTCCAACTTTTTTCACTACTTTCATTCTTTGTTCGAGTAGAGAAATTAGCTGCTCATCAATTGCATCAATTTCTTTGCGAAGATCTTTTAACATGAAATTATTTAGTCGACGTGAAAGGAGTTTAACCCAGATCCGTCATTAGAATCACGCCATTATCTCTGCTAACCCTTAATTCTAATGATGGATCTGGGTTTAAAGTTGAGAAAATAGTTTTTTTAGTACAAGAAAAACCACTAAATTTATGCCAGAAGTCGGACAAAATATCGTAAAACATAAGATCAGATATGATCTCGAAATCATTGCTGACTTGATTAAACCAAAATCAAAAGTTTTAGACATCGGCTGCGGCGAAGGTGAGCTTTTGCAATTTCTCGTCAGAGAAAAAAATATCGACGGACGCGGTTTGGAAATTTCGCATACACAAGTCAGTAAAGCCTTGATGCGCGGGCTTTCAGTAATCAAAGGTAATGCTGAGAATGATTTAACAATTTATCCAGATCGTAGCTTTAATTACGCGATTTTGAGTCAAACAATTCAAGCGACGCACCGACCAAAAGAAATTCTGCACGAGATGCTGCGCATTGCAGAATTCGCAATTGTTTCACTGCCAAATTTTGCACATTTTAAAAATCGTTTACATCTTTTGTGCAAAGGGACGATGCCAGTGAATAGAACCATTCCCTTCGAATGGTACGAAACTCCGAATATTCATTTTTGTTCAATTCGTGACTTTGAGAGAATGTGTAAAGAGTCGGAATTTCAAATTGAGAAAAAAATTTTTCTAACAGCGCGGCACCGCTTAATAAGCCTCTTCGGACATGAAAAGATCGCCAATTTTTTTGCCGAATATGGAATTTTTCTGATCTCAAAAAAAGAATTTTCTCAGACTCTGCAGGAAAAATTTGCATTTAAGAAGCCTCTAAACCTAGCTTTGTCGGGCTCCCCGCGCCCAGTTTATCCTAAACAAATTCACTAATGAGAAAAAATTTCTTACTAGCGCTGGTATTTTTTACTTCTTGCGCTGGAGACGATTATGATCGGCGCAATGTTAGATTTGAGGAGCATGCTAATAAAATAGATGCTCGTTACGTGAGGCCTTCTGAGTCAATGCAAGTCGGGATTCCAAAAAGTAATTTGGAACAACAGATGGAAAAGCAATATTTTAATACTTATTCAAGCAATAAGTCTGGACCACTCAAAATTGATGATTCTTACGAGGTTTCGGGCGCCTCCTACTTTCCACAAAATTACGAAGAATTTGAAGAGGTTGGTATCGCATCTTGGTACGGCATCGATTTTCATGGAAAATACACGTCTAACGGTGAGATCTATGATTCTAACGCAATGACTGCGGCTCATCCAACTTTGCCGCTGCCGTCAATGGTGCGTGTAACCAATTTACGCAATGGCCGCACAGCGATTGTGCGCGTAAATGATCGTGGACCATTTTCAAAAGAGAGAATTATTGATGTTTCTGAAAAAGCAGCTGACGAGCTACAATTCAAGAATCAAGGCACTACAAAAGTTTACATTCAACTGCTGCGCAACGATACTGACGCGATGATGAGGCGGATACAGAATTAAGATTTAATTTTTTTACCGAGTAATTCTTGTAAGAGTTTAGTAAATTGATTTTGCAATATCTCACTCAACCTTTCGCTGCAATCCATATAAAAATTGGTCTCGAAAACAAAGCTTACTCGAAGTAAGCGAATAATTTTTTTAGATATCTAATTCTGTAAAGATAAGCGAGTAGCGTAAAAAATTTATTGTGCCGGAAATGTCGCGTAAGGATTGTGGTAAGATGGCTCGGATTGTTGAAATGGCTCGTAGTAAGAATTAATCGAGTAAGGTTTTAAAACTTGTTTTTCTGCTGAAGTTGGTTGTGGAATTGTTACTGGCGATGTCACCCCAGCTTTGTAGGCCTCAGGCCTTGCTTCCGGTTTCATATCTGCAATATCAATTAGTAGAGATTTAGTAATCGGAACATTTCTTAACTCAGGATAATGGTGATTCAAAAAGACAATCGCGTCGTCGATATTATCTTCGATTCTCACGTCAACTTTTCCAAATCTATCATCGGTTATTCCGCCTAGTGCGAATAAATCTTTTGGCCCAAAACCACTCGATCTGTAAGTGATTGTAATATGTCCGAGGTAGTTAATAAAACCTTGATGCGCCCAGAATCCCCAACTACTCAAATCAACTTTCCGATTTTTTAAATAAAGAATCGGAACGATGTGGCGTAGGCATCTCATATTGTAGAGAATAGTTCTTCCGGGCTTATTTTTTAAGAAATAAATCGAAGAGTTTTTCTCTCTACGAAATTTAACATTATCGAAATTGTCATCGTGAAAACTGACTTGGCAAAAACCAGCTAATCCACTATTTCTTTTTTCTATTTCGCCGTCGTAAATCACTTCCAATGAAAAAAATGAAATCGCTTCCGAATTGTCTTTTTTAATAATGTCTGACCTGCTTAAAAAAATGCAGGAATTGACAAGAAATAACGGGGCAAGAATTAGTAAAATTCGAAGCATAAAAACTGAATTTTGGCCTCGAGGCCAAAATTTAAAAAGAATCTCTGTTTAACCAATAAATAGAAGGCTGTAAGGCGCATCAAAAAAATATGAAAAAATCCTAATTTTTCTTATTTTTTACTGGTTGTAAATTTGCCATTTATTCAGGTGAAATTAATGATAATTAAGCAGTTAGTGATGAAAACTTTACGATTGCAACTGCAGACAAATTTGTCTTAGATAAGTGGTGTAGAAATTTTAGTAAAAGGTTGAAATTCTGTGGATGTAATAATCACGGCGTAAATAATTTTGAATCTTGTCGAGCCCTAACCTTCAATGAGTGGCAGCAGTTTCTTTGTTGCTAATCCAGGAACTTTGTCGACGCTTTTTCTTCTCGGCAAAAATATAAAACTTGTTCAATGCCGCATCAAATAAATTAATCTGTAATGCTGAAAAAAGAAAAAATAGCTTACTAATTTATGGGTAATTTTACTTGCCAATGACAATCCTTAGCTGTTTTGTGCCAGCTATTCTCCCTAACCCTTAACGAACAAATCCAATGCAAATTAAATCTCTTGGTAAACCAGTATTTTTCTTCGCTCTTCTCTCTCTTTTTGCTGCGCAAGTTTTTGCCAAAGAAAACGCGATTAAACCAGAGTTAAACACTAAGCTCAACATGGATAAAGTTGACAATCGCGAAGAAATTCGTTCTTTCGAATTAGACAAACTTTTCGCTCAATCAGAAAAATATTTTAAAGAAGCTAAGGCTTGGCAAAAAATTGAATGCACTCCGAAAAGCGGTTTCATTTGCGACAAGCACGAATGCTCTAAACGTGAGAATAAAGCGATTTTAACGCTAGACAAAAAGAACGAAACCATCACTCGCTGTGAAGAAAAAAATTGCGAAAGTTTTCCAGCTCAATTCGAACAAACTGGCATTTACTTCAACATTCAAACCAAAGGACCAGTTGGTACTTTGATCAGAATTCTTGGCGATTCTCGTTACAAAGAAATTACCACCATTGCTCTCGACGCCTACATCACCAACGGTGAATGCAAAGTTGTCTCTCAATAGGAATTGGTTTATCTTCCGCATTGGCCGATTTCTTCAACTCTCGGCAAACGACAAATTGATTACGAAACTGTTTTCGAGCGCATGCAAATTGTGCTCGAAAAACTCGACAATCCGCACAAAAAACTTCCTCCGGTAATTCACATTTCAGGCACTAATGGCAAGGGCTCGACCGCTGCTTTAATTGCCGAAATTTTTTCTTGCTCTGGCAAAAAGATACATCTTTACACCTCTCCTCATCTTCAAGATTGCAACGAAAGAATTGTTTTAAGTGGAGAAAAAATTTCCGATAATTTCCTCTTCGAAATAATGGAAGAGACAAGAATTGCTGCGGATGAAACGCCTCTTACTTTTTTCGAAGCTTTTACGATTGGTGCATTTTTAGCTTTTTCCAGAGTGCCAGCAGACCTTTTGGTTGTTGAATGCGGAATGGGTGGCAGAATTGATGCGACCAATATTATTACAGAAAAATTACTGACGGTAATCACGCCAATTTCCTTCGATCACGTTGAATATTTAGGAAATTCAATCGAGCGAATCGCATTAGAAAAGGCGATGATCATTCGTCCAGAAACCCCTCTAGTCGTAGCTTCACAGCCAGCGGCAGCAAAAAATATTATTAAAATTTTGGCGGCAGATCAGAAAATTCCTGCCTATTTTTACGACGAAGATTTTTCTGTCGAAATGAATGAAGAAGCTGGTGAATTGGCTGATGATTTTGCAAAGGGGTTTAATTTTTACTTCCAAGATTATTTTTTAGAAAATTTGCCCAAGCCAGCACTGCCAGGCTCTCATCAATATATCAATTTCGCGACTTCAATCGCTGCTTCATTGTTGACGCGCAACAGCGATAATCTCAGGAATAAAAATTCTAAAATCGTCAGCAACTTAGTTGCTAAGAATGACGGGGATTTTTTTATTTCTGTTTCAAAGGCAATCACCTCCGTAACCTGGCCAAGTCGTCTAGAGCGAATCAAAAACAGTTTAGAAAAATTATTGCCAGAAGGCAGTGAGCTTTGGATTGACGGCGCTCACAACGAAGCCGGAGCATTTGCCTTGGCGCGCTGGATCTTTGAACAAAAAGACAAGAAAGAAAATTTTGTGATCTGCGGATTTAGTAAAAATAAATGCAAAAAAGAATTTTTAGAAAAATTTCGAAACATTGCCGAAGTACTGGCGGTAAGGGTTAGTGGCGAGCCAAATCCAGAATCGGCTGAAAAAATTTCAGAAATTGGCGCAGAAATCGGAATGAAAATTTCTGTCGCTGACGATTTGTCTGAAGCTTTACAACTCATCCCTAGGGCGCCATCCCGAGTTGTAATCTGTGGCTCATTTCATTTGGCAAGGGATGTAAAAAGTTACATTACTTAATCTCGCTCTATGTCGGGATGTTATTGAAACCAGCCATTCATCCATCGCATCTTCACAAAATGACGAGATTTTAGTATAGCGCTCACAAAATCATTCCAGCGCGGGCCTAATCAATAGATGTGAATTTAATGTTGAAATGAAGACTTGCCCACCATTTCTTCCAGTTCGTACATTTTTTTGTAAGACTTGCCAAGTGCCATCAGCTCGTGATGTGAGCCTGACTCAATAATTTCTCCACCTTCAAGAAAGATAATTTTCTCAGAATTCACAATCGAAGAAAGACGATGCGCGACAGTGATTACGGTTTTATTTTCTGCAAAATTTAGGATCGCGCGATTGATCGATTGTTCATTTTGATTGTCGAGAGCCGAAGTTGCTTCGTCCAAAAGCAAAACCAGAGAGTTTTTGATTAGAGCGCGAGCAAAGGCAATGCGCTGACGTTCACCGCCAGAAAGCTTAATCCCTTTTTCGCCAACAGATGTGTGTAATTTCTTTGGTAAATTATTAATGAATTGCAGCGCTGAATTTCGGCTGATCATTTTTTCCACCTCAGCTTCGGTGATTGATTTATCTACGTAGGCAATGTTTTCAAAAATAGTTCCCGAGAAAATAAAACAGTCTTGCGAAATGTAAGAAAAATTTTGGCGCAAATCTTTGAAGGAAAGTGATTTGAGGTCGCGATCATTAATTGTAATCGCTCCCGAATCCACGTCGTAGAAGCGCAGAAGTAGTTGAAGTAGAGTACTTTTGCCCGAGCCGCTAAGACCAACAATGGCAATTTTTTCTCCAGGTTTGATTTCGAAATTAAAATTTTTCAGCACTAAAAAATCTTTTCGACTCGGATAAGAAAAATTCACTGAGTTAAATTTTAACGTAACTTTCTCGCCGCTTAAAAATGATTGCGGATCGCCTATTTCTTTGACTGGAGACTCGATCTGCAAAAGCTCAAAAATTCTCTCTGCCGCTGAAGATGCGCTTTGTAATTGTCCGGCAATTTGGCTAAGCGCAACTAGAGAAGTCGCGGAAATAATTGAGTAAAAAATAAATGAAGAGAGGTCGCCGGCTGTGATTTTTCCTGCCAAAACATCTTGGCCACCAACCCACAGCAACACTGCGACAGTGCCAAAGGCGAGGGTGATCACAAAAGCAATCATTAACGATTTTACGCGGATTTTTTTCAGTGCCGCTTCGAGTGCCTTGTCAACAAAACTAAAAAAATTGCGCGCCTCTTTTTCTTCGCAAAGGTAAGACTGAATTGTTTTTACACCGTTGATGCTTTCCTCAACATGAGCCCCAACTGCGGCTAGGGCTTCTTGAGATTCTTTCGACAAATTTTTTACGCGGCGACCCATTAAAATAATCGGCGAGATCGCAACTAAAATTAATGCCAAAGAAATTACGCTGAGCTTGAAACTAGTTAAAAATAAAAAGCAGATTCCACCAAGGAAAAGCAAGCTGTTACGCAGTAAGAAGGAGAGGGTGTTGCTGAGAATGTTGTAGAGCACAATTGTGTCGACGGTGAGGCGGGAAATTACTTCGCCAGTTTTGGTGATTTCAAAAAATTCGGCGGAGACACGAATAATGTGGTTATAAACTTTTTTGCGCAGATCGGCGATTACTTTTTCGGCGGCGGAATTGATTAGCGAAGAGCGATAAAATCCAGCGACGGCCATTATTAAAACGGCGCCAACAAAAATTAGTAAAACGAGATTTAGCGAAAAGGAGTCTTGCCTGGTGAAGCCGAGGTCAATTAAGTATTTGAGGGCTTTGCCAAAAAATAAAACCATTAGCGCGGTAATTAGCAGGGCTAATAACGCAAAAAAAACTTCGCGTCGGTAAGGTTTAAAAAATGGAATGAGGGAAAAGAGGTTGCCTAATTTTTTCATTTTATTTGTTGATTAACTTTCTTTGAGAATCGCTAAAGCGATTGTGAAAGGAGGCTGTCCAAAAGAGATTGTTTACCGAGTTCAAAATCACTTTCTGCCCAAAGTTTTTTTAATTTATCCAAGGAGTCTCCAAGTTCTTTATTCTTGAAGCCAAGCTCGATTAGATCCTTGGCTTCAATTGGAAATTCTGGTAATTTTTGGAATTTTTTTGGGAGAGGAAGATTGTTTTTTGCCGCAACAAAAAGACAAAAATTCCAAACCAATTCATCATTGTTAAAAGCGCGGAGCAACCGCAAGTCTAAACCTGGAGAGGTTGAAAGCAAAAAGTGAAAAAGTTTTTTCTCGATATTTGTTGCGCAAATTTCTTCGGGTTTGAAGTTTTTATTTAGAAGAAGGGTGGCGATTTTTAATTTTTTATCTTCGCTTTGAAGTCTTTCAAATGCTGGAATGTCGAGGGGTGAAGAAAAAATTTCTTCAGCAATTTTTTCTTCTTCTAGAATTTTTAAAATCGCGACTACGCGCTCTTTTTTTTGACTAAAAATAAGTTTTAAAAATTCTTGTCTGATTCTTTCGCGCGAAAGTTTCTTAAGATTCTTTCTTTGCTTTATGCAGGCCTTAAGCCCTTCAGAATCAAGTTCTGCAGCATATTCACAGCTGAAGCGAAAAAAGCGCAAAATGCGCAAAAAATCTTCTTCTATTCTGTTTTCTGCGTCGCCGATAAAACGAAGCCTTTGTGTTTTGAGGTCGGAAATTCCATCGAAATAATCGGTGATATGGCCTAGAGAATCCATGTAGAGAGCATTCATCGTGAAGTCTCGGCGTGAGGCATCTAGTAAATAATCATCGACGAATTCTGGTGCGCAGTGACGTCCGTCGGTTTCATTGTCTTTGCGCAAAGTGGTAATTTCAAAATTCTGACCATTTATGACGGCGGTGATCGTGCCAAATTTGATGCCGGTCGGCACCGCTTTGATTTTATTTTTTTCTAAGATTTTTGTTGTTTCGCTGGGAAGGAATTTTGTTGCAAAGTCGAAATCGTTTATTTTTTTCCCCAAGAGCAAGTCACGTACGCATCCACCAACCAAACGAATGTTAGCGCCAAAGATTTCGAATATTTTTTTTACTTCTGGAGAAAAATTTTGAGTTGGTTGCATTTGTAAAAATTCCTGAATTTCCGACTGCGCGAGGATGGGATTTAAACCATCGGACTTTCCCATTAATCTCCACTGAGGTGAAAATTCAGGAAAAGTATCATTAAATCACTGTTAGAAATAATCCTAATTCGTCAGCAACTTTAATGAGTTTTTCTTTTTCTAAGACTAGTGTGGAATTGGCTTGAATGGCGATTCCTTTGATTCCGGCTTCAGCGCAATTTTTTACAGTTTCAATTCCGATTGTTGGCAAATCAGCTTTTCTGCTTTGTTTGAATTTTTTCATTTTTACGAGCACAGAATTTTGGCGCAAATTTTTGCATCTTTTAATCATCTCATCAGTGCCTTCAAGAGCCTCAACTGCAATGATTTGTTTTTGCGCAACAACAAGAGATTGGCCAACGTCAAATTTTGAAAAATATTTCACTGCGGAAATTCCAAGTGCAATGTCGGCGAGATTTTCTGCATTGGGAGAATGTTTGCCGAGTATTGATTTTTTTGACACCACGCAATCAAGCAGCTCATCAATTCGTAGAATTTTTAAACCTTTTTTCTCGAAGAAATTAATTACGGTACGTAGCACGGCATCGTCGCCAAGAATTTTATTCGTGAGAATTTTGGCGA
This sequence comes from uncultured Alphaproteobacteria bacterium, assembly GCA_903870105.1. Taxonomy (GTDB): domain Bacteria; phylum Pseudomonadota; class Alphaproteobacteria; order Rickettsiales; family UBA1997; genus UBA2645. Next base: position 20,355 of record CAIQBQ010000002.1, read on the forward strand.
GTAAAATCGCGCCGGTCTTGTCGACTTTAAGCGCAGAAAAATTCGGCTTAGTTACGCCGCCGATGAAGACCAAATTCTTAACTTTATTTTCGTGAAGAATTTTTAAAAATTTCTCAACTTCGCCGTAACCAAATTTTGTTGGGTTGAAGGCGGAATAATCTTCTTCGTAAATTTCTCCTTCGAGTAAAAATACAACAAATTCTCGACCTTTTTTTTGACAGTCTGAGATCAGCATTTGCGGCAATTTCCCGCGTCCGGCGAAAATTCCTAATTTATCCTGCATGGTTTAGTGAAGCTCCTCCGTCGACGAATAAAATTTGACCGGTGACGAATTTATTTTTTAGTAAAAAATCAACTGCTTGCACAATATTTTCTACTTCACCTTTGGTTTGCAGGGGAATTTTTTTGACGAAATTATCTGCGCTTGAATTGTCGATTGGATTTAAAATAAAACCTGGCGCGATTCCATTAACTCTGATTTTTGGCGCTAGTTCAACTGAGAGCATTTTAGTTAATTCGGCCAAAGATTTTTTGCTGAGTAAGTAGTAAAAATAACTGGTTTCGTAGCGAGTGATATTTTTGTCGGTGAGGTTAATTATTTGTCCGTTTTTTGGCGCGCTTTTTGCGAATTCTTTGGCAAGAATTAACGGCGAAAAGAAATGAATATTGAAGTTGTCAGACATTTCAGATTCTGCTGCGGTAAGAAATTTGGATTTTTGAAAAACTGATGCGTTGTTAACTAGCAAACTCCATTTTTTAGAATTATTTCTAACGAATTTTGCGAGTTCTTTTGTTTGTTTTTCGTCGCGCAAATCAGCCTTAAAAATTTCACATTTTACGCCGAATTTTTTGACGATTTCTTTGCTTAATTTTTCTGCTTCGTTCTTAGATTCATTGTAACTAATCACTAGATCATAGCCTTGTGAAGCTAGGAAAATCGAGATCTCGCGACCTATTCTTTTTGATCCTCCGGTAATTAATGCTGTACTATTTTTCATCTTTTATTTTTCGGTAGAGCTCTCGCAAAATTTCAGTAGTTCCTTGACCAGTTGCGGCGGAAAGAGCGAAAACCATTGGAGTTTTTTGTCCGGATTTTTTTAAGAATTTTTTCAATGCGGCGATTTTCTTCTTCAACTCATCAGCATCTAGAATGTCAATTTTATTGAGGGCGACTATCTCTTTTTTGTTCGCTAATTCTTCACTGTAGCCAGCAAGTTCTCCGCGAATTGTCGCGTAATTTTCAACAACATCTTCGGCGGAACCGTCGATTAAATGAAGTAAAACTCCGCAACGTTCAACGTGTTTTAAGAAACGATCACCAAGTCCGCGACCTTCGGAAGCGCCTTCGATTAAACCTGGAATATCAGCTAAAACAAATTCATATTCGTCGACGTAAACAACTCCAAGTTGTGGCTTGAGAGTGGTAAAAGGGTAGTCAGCGATTTTTGGTTTAGCGCGAGTGGTTGCGGCGAGGAAGGTTGATTTTCCGGCGTTGGGCATTCCAAGTAATCCAGCATCAGAGAGAAGTTTTAATTCGAGTCTGGCCCAGAGTTCTGCGCCGACTTCGCCTTTTTGGGCAAAGGTTGGAGCTTGATTTATCGAGCTTTTAAAGTTTACGTTTCCGAGTCCGCCGCGACCACCTTTAACGATTGTGAAGCGCTCTCCATCTTGGGTTAGATCGGCGATTAATTCAGATTTATCGTCAGAGAAAATTTGTGTGCCAACTGGAACGCGCAGAATTAAATCTTCGCCAGAAAGTCCATTCTTATTTGCTCCTTTCCCAGCTGAGCCGTTCTTAGCGACGAAATGTTGTTTGAAGCGAAAGTCGATCAGAGTGTTTAGATCTTTTACGCATTCTAAAATGATACTGCCGCCGCGTCCGCCGTCTCCGCCATCCGGTCCGCCGCGTGGTACAAATTTTTCGCGGCGAAAACTTGACGCGCCATTTCCGCCATTTCCGGCTTGGAGATTAATTTTTACTTCGTCGATGAATTGCATTAAATTTAGTTGCTGATTGTTGGTTGCTAGCTTTGCGGCTATTGAAAATTTCCAATTGATATTTTGCCAGCTAATTCCTAGCTTCACGCCATATTTATTGATTACAAAATTCCCCTCTCAAATTGGAGTCTCCCTTGCTAAAAAAAATCAAAAACTTTGTCATTTCTGGTGCTGAAACTTTACCAATTATTGAAGGTGGAAAAGGTGTTGGAATAACCACTGGCGTGACTGCTGGGCATTTTGCTAAAGCTGGTGCTGTTGGAACTTTTTCGGGAGTTAACGCTGATAATATTGATGAAAATGGAAAATATATTCCGTTGATTTACAAGACTCACACTCGTCGTGAAAGACATGAAGAATTAATTGCTGATTCAATCACTGGCGGCATTACGCAAGCAAAAATTGCTCACGATATTTCTGACGGAAATGGTCGTATTCATATGAATGTTTTGTGGGAAATGGGTGGAGCTGAGCGCGTTTTGCACGGAATTCTCGAGGGTTCAAAAGGCTTGATTCACGGCATTACTTGCGGCGCTGGCATGCCTTATCGCCTCGCTGAAATTGCTGAAAAATATCACGTTTATTATTATCCGATCGTGTCTTCAATGCGTGCGTTTCGTGCTTTGTGGAAAAGAAGTTATCACAAGGCTGTCGATCTTCTTGGTGGTGTAGTTTACGAATGTCCTTGGCGGGCTGGTGGTCACAATGGCTTGTCGAATGCGGAAGATCCGAATGCTTACGAAGATCCTTATCCAAGAGTTGCTGAGATTCGCAGTTTTATGAATTCTGTTGGCCTAAATGATGTGCCAATTGTGATGGCTGGCGGTGTTTGGAATTTGGAAGAGTTTGAGCATTGGTTAGATAATCCAGAAATTGGGCCAATCGTTTTTCAATTCGGTACTCGTCCGATTGTTACGCAAGAATATCCAGTGCCAGATGCTTGGAAGAAAAAGCTTCTTACTTTAAAAGAGGGTGATGTTTATTTGAATCGCTTCAGCCCTACAGGTTTTTATTCTTCTGCAATTGAGAATGATTTTATTCGCGAGTTGAAAGGTCGTGAAATTAGACAAGTTGAGTATCGCGCTAAAGCTGTAGACAGCTTCACTTGTGAAATTCCTTTTGGTCAAAGAGGCCGCGTGGTTTTCATCAAGCCAGAAGATAAATCAAAAGTTGATTTATGGATTGCTGCTGGTCACACCGAAGGTATGAAAACGCCGGATGAAACTTTGATGTTCGTTGATAAATCGAAATCTGCACAAATTGTTACTGATCAAATTAATTGCATGGGCTGCCTAAGTCAGTGCCGTTTTAGTAACTGGTCTGATAAGGCGGAAATGAATCACACTACAGATCGCAGAGCTGATCCGCGTAGTTTTTGTATCCAAAAAACTTTGCAAGATGTGCGCAAGGGAAATGATATTGAAAACCAGCTAATGTTCTCTGGTCACAGTGCTTATCGTTTTGCAACTGATCCATTTTATGCCAATGGTTTCATGCCAACAATTAAGCAGTTGGTCGACAGAATTATGATTGGGAAATAGTAAGTTTATTGAGAATGCCACACAAAAATTCTGAGAGTCGTTTTATTTTTATTACTGGCGGCGTCGTTTCTTCTTTGGGTAAAGGCCTTGCCTCCGCTTCGCTTGCTGCATTGCTGCAAGCGCGTGGATATTCAGTTAAATTACGTAAGCTTGATCCATATTTAAACGTTGATCCCGGCACTATGAGCCCGACTCAGCATGGTGAAGTTTTTGTTACAGAAGATGGTGCGGAAACCGATCTTGATCTTGGTCACTACGAGCGTTTTACCGGGGTAGATGCGAAGAAATCTGATAATGTTACTGCTGGTCAAATTTACTCAAAACTTTTAGCAAAAGAACGCAAGGGCGACTATCTTGGCGGCACAGTACAAGTGATTCCACACGTTACTGATCTCATCAAAGAATTTATTTTAAACGACGTAAAAGGCACGGATTTTATCTTGTGCGAAATCGGTGGAACGGTTGGCGATATTGAAGCATTGCCATTTTTTGAAACTATTCGTCAGCTCGGTTACGAAATGGGTCAAGATCGTTGCGCCTTCTTACACCTCACTCTTTTGCCTTACATTGAAAGCGCGAATGAACTCAAAACAAAACCAACTCAGCACTCAGTAAAAGAGCTGCGTTCGATTGGCATTCAGCCAAGCGTTTTGCTTTGTCGTGCCGAAAGACCAACCACTAAAGCGCATTTAGAAAAAATTGCTAAAATGTGTTCAGTGCCAATTTCATCAGTGATCGCCGCACCAAATGCCACAAGCATCTACGAAGTTCCGCTGATCTATCATCAAAACGGACTCGACACCGAAATTCTCAAATTCTTCAAACTCGATTATAGCAAGAAGCCCGATTTGACCAAGTGGATCAAAATCAAAAATGCGATCGAGAATCCGAAGGCTGAGGTAAATATTGCCATTGTTGGAAAATATACTGACTACAAAGACTCTTACAAATCACTAATCGAAGCTATCGATCACGCCGCATTTTCAATGCAAGCCAAGGCAAAAATTACTTGGGTCAATGCGCGTAAAGGCAAAAATGATTTACCAAAAAATATTAACGCAGTTCTTGTTCCGGGGGGCTTTGGTGAAGACGGGGTTGAGGGTAAAATCGACATGATCAAGCAAGCACGCTTACAAAAAATTCCATGTCTTGGAATTTGCTACGGCATGCAAATGGCGGTGATTGAATATGCCCGCAACGTTCTTGGAATTGATGACGCAACTTCGAGTGAATTCGCTAAAAAAGGAACATTTGTGATTGGAATGATGAGCGAATGGCAAGATAAATCCGGCAAAAAAACCAAAAAAGCTGGTAGCGACATGGGTGGTACAATGAGACTTGGCGCTTATCCGTGCGTGATTGAAAAAGGCTCGATTGCTGAAAAAATTTACGGAAAAAATAAAATTTCTGAACGCCATCGTCATCGCTACGAGGTGAATGTTAATTTCAGAAATAAACTAGAAAAAGCCGGGTTAAAATTTTCTGGAATGTCGCCTGATGATAAATTGCCTGAGATTGTCGAGATTACAAATCACCCATTTTTTGTTGGCGTGCAATTTCATCCTGAGTTGAAATCAAAACCTTTTGCGGCTCATCCACTCTTTGTTTCTTTTGTTAAAGCCGCTCTGAAATATGCGTAATTTTTTCTGCTTAATTCTCTTGGCAAGTTTTTGCTCATGCGGATTTCAGATAATTTATCGCGACGAAGGTAATAAATTTTCTTACGCCGAAGATCTTGCCTCGATCAGGATAAAAAAAGATCGAGATCAATTAAGTCAGGAATTAAAAAATAATCTCTATGATTTGCTGAATCCAGACTACATCAAATCAGAGCCGAAATATTTTTTAATTTTAAGAGCGAGTAAATCAGTTTCCGGCGCCTTAATTACTCAGACTGGCGCCTCGGGTCGTAACCGCGTTAATATTGACGTTCTTTACGAACTTAAAAATCTTGAAAATGGCGCGATAATTTCAAGAGGTACAACCGCGGTAAATGATAGTTACGATGTTAGTACTAACCGTTACGGCACCTACGTTGCCGATGATACAGTGCGATTAAACTTAACCAAAATTGCCGCACAAAATATTCGTAATGCGCTAGTAAATGATTTTATTGAAGTAAAAAAGAAATGCGCAGAAAAGCCAAAAAGTGCAAAAGATGAGGTGGCCGAAGATTTGATAGAAGAGCCGAAAGAAGAATTAATGTATGATAGGGCGGATGATGTGCGCGGAGATGATAAGAGCGATGAGCAAAAGGCTAGAAAAGAAAATAGAGAATGGGGTTCTGAAACAAAGCAAAAATTCATCTGCCCATTTACAGAATCAGTTAAGAAGACTGTTAAATAAGATTAATCCGTCACTTGATCCGCTATCTATGTCGATTGCTCTTTCTGGGTGAGGCATCATGCCGAGGACATTTTTCTTTTCGTTAAAAATTCCAGCGATGTTTAAAAGAGAGCCGTTTGGATTGGCTTCGTCAGTAAGATTGCCATCTTCATTAATGTAGCGAAAGGCAATCGAATCAGTATCTTCGAGTTTTTTTAGAGTTGCAGAATCAGCAAAATAATTTCCATCCATATGTGCTATTGGAACGCGAATAATTTGATGTGCGTTATATTTACGAGTGAAAGCCGAGTTTTTATTTTCAACGCGTAAATTCATAGTCTGACAAATGAATTTCATTTTTTTGTTACGCGTAAGTACCCCAGGAAGAAGCCCAGCTTCGGTAAGAATTTGAAAGCCGTTGCATATACCAAGAACTCTAATGCCCTTTTTAGAAAGTCTTTTTACTTCCATCATTACTGGTGAAATCGCAGCCATCGCACCAGAGCGCAAATAGTCGCCGTAAGAAAATCCACCAGGAACAATTATTAAATCTAGATCGTCATCAAGCTTGGTTTCTTGATGCCAAATTCTTTGCACACGTGCGCCAATTTTTTGTAAAGCATCAACGGCGTCGCGATCACAATTTGAGCCGGGAAAAGTAATTACTGCTGATTTCATTAGATGGCCTCGTAGCTGTAGTCTTCGATAATTTTATTAACGAGCAACTTGTCGCAAATTTCGTCAACAATCTGTTTAATTTTTGCTGGATCATTTTCGGCGATTTCAAGCTCTACAACCTTGCCCTGCCTAACTTGTGAGATTTGTGCAAAGCCAAGATTTTTTTGCAAAGAACCCTCAATTGCTTTGCCTTGCGTATCGAGTACGCCTTTTTTTAGAGAGATTAGAATTCTGATTTTCATGCTATTTTATTCCTAAACGTGAAGCCACTTCCTTATAGGCCTCGACTAATCCGCCAAGATTTCTTCTGAAGCGATCTTTGTCGAGTTTTTCGGAAGTTGATTGATCCCAAAGTCTGCAGCTATCTGGGCTGATCTCGTCAGCCAGAATGATTGAACCTTGCGCATCAAATCCAAATTCAATCTTAAAATCAACCAAGCGAATGCCGATATTGATAAAAATCTTACACATGATTTCGTTGATGCGGGCGGTGATATTTTTGATTTCCTCGAGTTGTTTTTTAGTGACAATTTTTAGTACATTAATGGCGTGATCATCGTTAATTAGCGGATCTCCTAGTCCGTCATCCTTAAAACAAATTTCAAAAACTGGTGCGGATAATTCTAAGCCTTCAGCAATTCCAAGGCGCTTAGCCATTGACCCAGCAGCGATATTTCTGATTATTACCTCAAGTGGAATAATCGTAACTTTTTTAATCAATTGTTCGCGCTCATTTAATCTTTTTATGAAATGAGTTGGAATTCCGGCGGTCGCAAGTTCATGCATTAAATATTCTGAAATCACATTATTCAAAATACCTTTCCCGTCGATGATTTCCTTCTTCTCTCCGTTGAAAGCGGTGGCGCTGTCTTTAAAAAATTGGATAAGAAGATTCTCGTCTGAAGTTGTGAAAAGTTGTTTGGCTTTGCCTTCGTAAATTTTCTCTAATTTTTGCATGCTAGTAGTTGTAATGCGGCGATCACCGAGGCTTTTCGAACCTCGTTTCTATCGCCAGCAAAGTTGAATTTGCGGTTTACAATTGGATGGCTGTGACTTGCAACTGCGATATGCACCAAGCCTGATTTTTCTTCTGGTCCTGCAACTCCGGTAATGGAAATTGCGACATCGGCTTGTGAATTTTTTAATGCACCTTGAGCCATTTCTTCAGCGGTTTCTGCACTTACTGCGCCAAAGTTTTTTAGTGTTTCTTTCTTTACTCCGAGTAGGTCGATTTTTGCCTGATTTGAATAAGTAACGAAACCGCGCTCAAGTACTTTTGATGCCCCAGGAATTTCGGTCAATAAAGCCGATAAAAGACCGCCAGTGCAGGATTCAGCGATAGTAATTTTTAATTTCTTTTCCTCGAAAATGCGTAAAATTTTTTGCGCTTGAGAGAGAAGATTTGAGTTGAAGAACATTGAAATCTTAAGTGTTTAAGGAGCTTCTTAGATCTCCCCATTTTTAGGAAAAAAAGAAGCTAGCAACAACTCGCACTAATTTCAAAATAAACTAACTTACTTTCTTTCACATTTGAATAAATGAGGCGTGACCTACTCAAGCCTTCCGAATAAGTCACCGAAGCATTAAAATAAGGATTAAAAAAAATAGTTTTGATCCCAGTTCCAGATAATCTTCCGCTCGAGCCATCATATTTATTTTTAGCATAACCATAGTCGTAGAAAGGCTCGAAGGTGACTTTAAATCCAGGGCTGAAACTGATTTTATTTCTGAAATAATAGCCAGAATCAGCAGAGACGTAATTTTCTTTAAAGCCGCGCACCGAATAATAGCCACCGATGGCAAATTGCTCGGAACCAAAAAGTGTTTGTTTGGAAATTTGGCTGTCCATTTCACTGCTGAAAGTTAGTGGAATGGTCGTAAATTTTTTTGCAGCCGAGGCGTAAAATTTTAGAGCTTCAAATTGTGCTTTAGCAGTTGAGGAGGAAATATTTTGCTGATCTTTTTTGGCGTTAAGCGCAGTCAATCCAAGGATGTAAGTAGATTTAAAATAAAGACTGGCATCGTTGCTAAAATATGAAGAGGCAGAAAATCCTAAGTTTAAAATTGTTAATCTGCGTTCAGCGTTACTCAACTTGGCGCCATTTTGATAACTCGCCGCATTTTTGGAAGTAAGCGAGCTGTTTATCGA
>CAIQBQ010000003.1 GCA_903870105.1 uncultured Alphaproteobacteria bacterium
GGGCTGTGAATATCGTAAACGCCTGGTCCGATTTCATTCGGATATTTGAAGTTTACGAAGACGTTCAGCAAATCCATTTGTGAGCGCGAAGTTTCGATTGAAATCACGTCAGCATCCATTTTTGCGATCGCTTCAATGATGTCGTTAAATTCAGAATAGCACATGTGAGTGTGAATCTGAGTTCTGTCTTCAACGCCGGAAGCGCTGATTCTGAAGGCTTCAACCGCCCATTTTAAATATTCGTTCCACTTGTTTCTGCGAATTGGCAGGCCTTCGCGAAGTGCTGCTTCATCGATTTGCACGATTTTAATTCCCGCTTTTTCGAGATCGCAAACTTCGTCACGAATCGCAAAAGCGATTTGCAAAGCCGTTTCTTTTCTCGGCTGATCATCACGAACAAATGACCATTGAAGAATTGTGATCGGGCCAGTGAGCATGCCTTTCATAATTTTCTTCGTTTGGCTTTGTGCATATTTTGCCCATTCAACTGTCATTTCTTTTGGACGAGAAACGTCGCCGAAAATAACTGGAGGCTTCACGCAGCGTGAGCCGTAGCTTTGCACCCAGCCGTTTTTGGTGAAGAAAAATCCCGACAATTGTTCGCCGAAATATTCGACCATGTCGTTGCGTTCGAACTCGCCGTGAACCAAAACATCCAAGCCAATTTCTTCTTGGAAGCGAATGGTGCGCGTGGTTTCTTCCTGTACGAATTTTTCGTAATCCGCGGCAGAAATTTTTCCGGCCTTGAAATCGGCACGAAATTTACGCACTTCTTTTGTTTGTGGGAAAGAGCCGATTGTTGTAGTTGGCAGTAAGGGTAAATCGATGTGCGCAGTTTGAATTTTTTTGCGCGCAGTGAAATTACTTTTGCGGCTCATCAAAGATTCGTCGATTTCTGCAACGCGTTTTTTCACAAGTTCATTGTGAATTCTGCGTGAAGATTTTCTTGCTTTGAGCGCTGTTTTATTCGCAGAAATTTCTGCCTTAACTTTGAAGTCTTCTCCGTCAGCTGCCTGAGCAATTATTGCTAGCTCAGCTAGTTTTTGCGTCGCAAATGAAAGCCAAGATCTTAATTCTGAATCAAGATCTTTTTCATTGTCGAGATCAACTGGAGTGTGAATTAATGAGCATGAAGGTGCCACAATCAAGCGCCCGCGACCAAGTTTCGCTGATGCTTTTTTTACCAACTCAACTGATTTTTCTAAGTTGTTGATCCAAATATTGCGACCATCAATTACGCCCAGAGACAAGGTTTGGCCAGACTTAACTAGATTCAAAACTTCTTCAAATTGCTGAGGAGCGCGAACCAAATCAACGTGAACTGATTCAGTGCCAAGGTCGAAAGCGAGAGTCGCATTTTCGCTCAAAGAATCAAAATAAGTTGCGAGGTGAAGTTTAATTGAGCCCGCTTGTTGCTTGAGTTGTGGATATGCTTTTAGATAGGCCCGGATCACTTCAGCTGACAAATCTGTAACCAAAAAAGGCTCATCAATTTGCACATCCTTTACACCGATTTCTGATAATTTTTTGAAAAGTTCCAAGTAAGCAGAAAGAAGATTTTCAAGCAAATCTAATTTGTTTGAGCCATCTACAGACTTGCCAAGAAGCAAGAAACTAACTGGCCCAATGATCACCGGACGAGTTTCGATTCCTAATTTTTTTGCTTCCAAAAATTCTTCGAAAACTTTGTTCGCAGAGATTTTAAATTGCTGATCTTTTTTGAATTCAGGAACGATGTAGTGATAGTTGGTGTCAAACCATTTGGTCATTTCCATCGCTGTTACTTCATCAGCACCGCGTGCCATTGCGAAGTAAAGATCAAGGCCAGAAAATTTAGCGAAGCGATCAGGAATTGCGCCAAGCAAAGTTTGAGCATCTAGAATTTGATCGTAAAAAGAGAAGTCGTTCGAAGGGATAAAATGAATCCCGTTTGCTCTTTGCTCTTCCCAATTTTTTCTTCTAATTTCCGCCGCGGCCTCTTGCAAATCAGCAGCGGTTGAGGCCTTTTTCCAATAGCTTTCGACGGCTTTTTTAAGTTCGCGATTAGCACCAATTCTCGGAAATCCGAGTGAAGCAGTTTTTAACATTTTTGTTTATATTGAGATTGCGCAAGGCTTTGCAACAAGGAAAGATGCGGGCTCGCAATGCGAAAAATATTTTTGGTTTAACTAAAAGCAAGGTAGTTATAGTTTTGCACGAAGTATTTCCTCTAAAAAATTTTTAAGAAAATGACAATTCACAAAACCGACTTGGTTGTTGTTGGCGCTGGTCCGACAGGTTTATTTGCAGTGTTTGAAGCTGGCATGCTCAAGATGAAATGCCACGTGATTGACTCGCTTGAAGTTATTGGTGGTCAGTGTTGCGCGCTTTATCCAGAGAAGCCGATTTACGATATTCCTGCTCATCCAAAAATTTTAGCGAGTGAGTTGATCGAGATGCTTGAAGCCCAAGCGGCACCATTTCATCCAATTTACCACTTGAATCAACGTGTTGAAAAATTTGTTAAAAATGCGGACGGAACTTTCACGGTTACGACTTCAAAAAATACTCAAATTGAATGCAAAGCCTTGATCATCGCTGCGGGCTGCGGCGCCTTTGGCCCTAATCGTCCGCCGCTTGAAGGTCTCGAAGAATTTGAAGGAAAATCAATTTTCTACGCCGTGCGCAATAAAGCTGAATTTGCCGGAAAAAATATTGTGATTGCCGGTGGCGGCGATTCAGCTGTGGATTGGGCGATTAGCCTTTCAGAAATCGCCAAAAAAGTTTACGTAATTCATCGCCGCGACAAATTTCGCTGTGCCCCAGAAAGCGCCGACAAAATGAAAAAATTATCCGAAGAAGGAAAAATCGAATTAGTAATTCCTTACCAACTTGATGGTCTTGAAGGCTCAGAAGGCAAGCTTTCAGCAGTGTTGGTAAAAGATTTCGACGGCAATGTAAAAAAACTCGAAGCTGATTATTTGCTGCCATTCTTCGGCCTAGCCATGGAACTCGGCCCAATCGCTGATTGGGGTCTCAGCCTTCACAAACACCATCTCGACGTTGATGTTTCAACAATGCAAACATCAGAGCCCGGAATATACGCCATCGGCGATATCGCGACCTACAAAAATAAACTGAAGTTAATCCTCACGGGATTTGCCGAAGCCGCAACGGCGGCCCATGATTTGCACAAAGTTGTTTACCCAAATCAGGCCTACAATTTTGAATATTCGACTTCGAAGGGGGTTTCTTAATGTTCTCCAAACTCGAATTCCTCATCGCCTTCCGCTATCTTCGTTCAAAACGCAAAGAAGGGTTCATTTCGATCACGGCGATTTTTTCTTTTGTTGGGATCATGATTGGCGTGGCTACGTTGATTGTGGTGATGTCGGTGATGAATGGTTTTCGTTACGAATTGGTGAATCGAATTCTTGGCGTTAATGCGCATCTGACGGTTTACAGCAGCAATCACAAAATCAGTAATTACGCAGAAATCTTGAGTGAGATTCAGAAAATTCCTGGTGTCGAATTTGCTAATCCGATTGTTGAAAGTCAGGCGATGCTGTCATCGCCGAAGAAAAATGCGGGCGGTTTGGTGAAGGGTCTTAAGGTTGATGATCTCAAAAATAAAAAGCTGATTTCAGAAAATATTACCGCAGGAAATATCGAGGCATTGTCGGATAGAAATTCGATTTTGATTGGCTCAGCTGTTGCGCAAAACATGGGTTTGAAAGTGGGCGACAATCTTAAATTAATTTCTGCAGAAACTAGCCAGACCTTGATTGGTGCAATTCCGCGCATCAAGACTTACCAAGTTGGGGGAGTGTTTGACAGCGGAATGTATGAGTATGATTCAAGCACAATTTTCATGAATTTTGAAATGGCACAAACGCATTTCCGCTTTGCTGACGCGGCTTCGGGAATTGAAGTTTTTGTGCGCGATCCAAATAAATTAGATGAAATGAAGGATGATTTTTATCAACTTTTGCTGAAATATCCTGACCTCTACGCCATGGATTGGCAGCAGTCTAACTCAGGCTTCATCGATGCTTTGAAAGTTGAAAGCACAGTGATGTTTTTGATTTTAACTCTGATCATTTTAGTCGCTGCTTTCAATATCATCTCGAGCATGATCATGTTGGTGAATGATAAAAATAAAAACATCGCGCTCTTACGCACTCTTGGCATGAGCAAATTTTCAGTGATGAGAATTTTTCTGATTTGCGGCTCTTCGATCGGATTTGTTGGAACTTTTTTAGGCTTCTTAATCGGCGTTTTATTTTCGAATAACATTAATTCGATTAAGATGTGGCTTGAGTCGATGGCCAATATCTCGCTTTTCAATCCGATGGTTTATTTTCTCTCAACCTTGCCGGCAAAAGTTTTTGTTTCCGATGTTGTGTTGATTGTTGGTATGGCTTTAGTGATTTCTTTTTTAGCCACTCTTTATCCGGCCTACCGCGCGAGCAAATCTAATCCAGCGGAGATTTTGCGTTACGAGTGAAGGCTTTGTGTTGGTTGAGCGGGGAGATTTATTTGCTGGTCTCGACTTCACTCGACCGATAAACTACTTCAAATAATTTTCAGGATTCACCGCGTCTCTTCCCTTCCGCAAGCCGAAATAAAGTTGTGGAGAATCAACATTTCCAGTTGAGCCAACTAAGCCGATTTTTCCGCCTTTCGCAACTTTTTCACCACGCTTCACTGTCCAGTTTTTTAAGTGTGAATAAGCAGTGATCCAGCCACCAGAGTGTTTGATGATCACAAGATTTCCGTAGCCCTTCAACTCATTGCCAACGTAAGCAACAGTTCCTTCTTCAGCCGCTTTTACATCCGCACCTTCTTTGGCCTTAATATTGATTCCGTCATTGTAGAGGCCACCAGTTTTTGGCCCGAATTTTGAAACTACTTGCCCACGTATTGGCCAAGAGAAGTGATTTAATTTATCGAGCGTGCGCTCAACGAATCCTGGATTTTCTGCGGCCGGTTCGGGTTTTTTTATTTCAGTTTTTTGCGCAGTTTGCACTGAGTCAGCAGAATTTTTAGAAATCTTAATTTTTTCTCCGAGCTTGACTGAGTAAGGCTCTTGCAAGCTATTCATCTCAACCAGTTGGTTTAATTTCATTCCGTAAAGTCGCGAAATTGAGTAAAGAGTATCTCCTGCAGCAACTTCATGATAGGTTGCCGAAGGAATAGATAAAAGGTCTCCTGGCTTAATTATGTAAGATGTGCCTAAATTGTTTTGTGCAATCAAGTCGCGAACAGAAACCTGATATTTTTTGGCAAGAGAGTGAAGAGTGTCACCAGCGGCAACGATAATTTTTTGACCTGGTTCGCGACTTTGTATAGATTTATCTGCCACAGTTTTTCGCGCCAAATCGCGATATTTTTCTTTGTTGTCTTTGTTATTTTTACCGTAGGTGATTTGGCTTCGATTTAGGATCGGAGCGGCTTTTCTTTGGCTACAAGCA
>CAIQBQ010000004.1 GCA_903870105.1 uncultured Alphaproteobacteria bacterium
ACGCAATAAACCAAAAAGATAACGATATTTTAGGGTCTGGTCTTGAGATGTATAAGACTCTCAAAGATCTCGAGTCTTGGCATAAAAGATATTTGACTGATCCAGATTCAGGTTTAGGTCACTCAGAAAATGAAGCGGAGATTTCAGTAAATCAGAGATTTTTTTATTTGTTGAACCATCAAGAAGATAGGCAAGAAGCGTTCGCAAGAAACGATCTTATTGCTTACTTGGTTAGTAAATCAGTACCTTTGGCCGCTGATTTTGTAAAAGGGGCAAAAGTTAAAGATCAAAAGGCCTTAGACGCCCTGAAAGGACTCAGCCCAGAAGATCTCTACAAATTAACAACAAAAATTACTGATAATGATATTTGCGTGGCTGCGTTTGAAAAAGATAAAACTCCTCCAGCCAAAACCATACGCCACAAATCAACAGAGCCAATCGCGACTACTCGGCAAAAGAGTGAGGGTTGCGTTGTTAGTTAAACCAAGATCCATGTCCGCTTCATTTCTTTGGCGCGAAGCTATCTGGATATTTTACGCAGCAGGATTTTTTAAGATGGGGTTATGGTTTTATCGAAGATTGATCCCGTATTATGGGCGTCACTTGATGCCGCACTAATCAACGCTCCAACCTAGCGCCAAGAGCAATGATCAGTCTCGCGATCCAAAAAAATGATTTCTACTGATCTTGCGAAAGAATCACAGTGAAAACTAAAGGGATTTTTTGGAATTCAGAAGTTCTGAAAAATATGGCGTTTATTGGTGAGTAATTTGTGGGTTGTTCAGAGCGTTTCAAAAAGATAAAACAAATTAAGAGTTAGATGCGCTGCATCAGTAAGATTAAGACTCAAAATAAGGACTCCTATAATCAGCAAGCAAAAACACTTCCAAAAAAAATTCTTGCGACGGACGGATTTTTAATCCAGCGCTAGAACTTTCCTTTGTAGATCTGGGATTCAAAAAACATGACGTAAGATCAAATCTGCTTGGCGAAACACTAAATTTCATGAAACTGCTAAAGCTCATTTCAGAAGCTGCTTTAAATTGTTGAATGATTTTTCAAGTTTTGTCATTTCTTCATTCAGTTCAGAGAGCTTTTTTCCATCTTTCGCTGCCTTTGCTTTCTCGATCTCCATTTCTTTTACCTGTTTATCCAACTTGGCCATTTTTAATTGACTCTTAGCTTGATGCTTCATCGCCTCAAGCTGAGCAATTGCTTTTTCATCGACTGGAACATCTTTATCTTTATCGGCGTCGAGCAAGATGCTTCCTCCTTCTAGAAGGATTGATGATTTCTGCATTAGTGCCTCAGAAATGCTAGCCCCGAATTTAACTTGGAAGCTGGTTGCGACGAACCCCATAGTAATCTTTTTTTCTTCTAGAGTTTTGGCTTTTAACGCCCAGTCTAATTCAGCAGAAAGAAGTTTTTCGGTAAGTTCTTTGGCAATTTGAGAATTATCTTTGGCGTTTTCACCAGTCTTTTGCTGGATTTCTAAAAGTTCTAGCTGAGGATCTTTGACTTTGATTCCAAGCCTTTCATTAAACTTGCTGAGCGCCTCTGCTTTTTCAGAAAGGGTTTTGCCGTCAATTTTTTCGAAGTCTTTCAATAGTTTATACCGCTCTTTTGATGAATCTTCAAACACTCGCCGTATCGACCAGCGCCGATCTGAATTGTCGCGAAGTTTTTTTAGAAAAAAGTCGCGTTTCTGACCTTCTTTTTTGTTGTCCTCAATCATCTGCTTTCTTTCGATATTAGTTTTAGCCGAATCTAGATCTTGAGGAGCTTTTTGATTTTGTAGCTTTGAGCGCATGCCTTCCATTCTAGAGTTGCGAGTTTTGTTTTTGTAGGACCGAAGAAAATGCTTATCAAAAGTCTCTGAGGATTCGAGTATGCCAAATAAACTAAACAAAGATTTTGGATTTTTCTTGCGATCAAGTTCTCGCTCAAAGCTGCCCTGCATTCTGCCTGGATTATGATGAGGACTATTTGTTGCGGCATGATAAATATTTCTGCCAAGTCTTCCTAGGCCAAGACTTATTGGATTTTTTATAGCTTCATAATCATTTAATTTTTCTTCAGCTCGACGCTCAGCAAGGTGAGCTCTGAATTTATTCTCCTGATCTTCATTGTACGCAAAGGCTCTTGCGGCTTCAGCTGCTGTCATGCTACCATGACTTGTCATTAAATCTTTAATGCCTTTTTCATCTAGATAACCCTTAACTCTTTCTGCGGAATGTGCAGAAAGATTTTGTTGAGCCCATTCATTTGCCCTACTCCCTAAGTGAGCTGCGATAGCTGCTTGGCCAATCGGAGTTTGGTCGCCCATATTCCTCATATTTCTCGCTTCTTGCTTAAGAAAATCTTGAAGAGGTTCTTTGACTAATTTTTGGTCCATGAAAGCACCAATAGATTGGTTGTTTATACCAGATGCGGACATTTTTAAAGGTTCTGCGAGCATTCTAGCTTGCATTGCACTTGAGAATGCGGCTCTCGCCGCCGCTTCTTTTGCTGCTCCACTTTTTCCTTCTCCGGCACTTGCTGCACTTTTCATAGCTTCACCCATGATGTTTTGGCCAATCGGATTATTGGGCAATTTGCTAAGGATTCCGTCGCGAAGAGAGGAAAAACCTGTCAAAGAGGAAAGGCCTGTCGCATCAGAAACGCGACCAAGGCCATCGGAAATGCGACCCAGGCCATACATTGCCATGGAAGCGGCTGGAGGGGCGGCTCTATTAAATACGTTTCCAGCAATTCCAGCTGCTCCACTATAAGCTTTACCGGCACCCATTTGGCTGTAAGGAAGCGAACCTCCAGCTGGGTTATTAGCGATACCTGAACTTGCAGCATTGCCACTAATTTTAAGAGAGAATAAAGCAGCTACAATATTCGGAAGTTTGTCGATTAAGTCATACACTACAAAGAGTAATCCAGCAATGGCTGCAAAATAGGTAAGCCATTCAGGAAAACCGCGTTCAAAATCAACGGTTTTTAAAATAGTCATGTTTAATGGTCCGATTCCCCACGATAGACCACAGGCACGGTAATAAAGCATTTCAGTAAAGTTCTTATCGATGATTGTTACGAAGAGATAGAGAATGATGAATAGAACAATCATTTCAAACGACCTGCCGGCGACGTAACCGATCCAATTATTGAAGTAGCCTGCGGTTTTGGTGAATAAGGTGAAAACGATAAATATTGGTCCAATCGACAGCACAAAAATAAGCTTTATCAAGTTGGTAATGTAAATCGTTGCGATAAACAACATCACGGCGATGAACATGAAAATCACGGCGTAGATCATGATCATGTAGAAGAAGCCAAAGAAGTCGCTGAAGAACAAGGCGGCAATTTTTTTTGCCGTTGCTTCAGACATAAGTTTTTTGATGATGAGATCGACGTAAGCGAAACGAGTGGCGCTACTTTCTTCAACTAGTCGATCCATTTGCGCTACTTTGATCATCGAAGTCTGATCGATACTTGAATCAGATAAGCTCATGAATATTCCGATGACGTAATTCATTCCGTCCATAAAAAAGCCGACGATGAACTCATTATAAAAGTACCAACTGGTCGGACTTACAAAGAACATAACCAGGGCGATTTTGAGCATTCTGCCCATGATCTCCTTCTTATTCATTTCGACTAGTCCCCAAATGTGAGCAGCGCCAAAAAGTGTAACGTAAAAAATAAGCGACATTTGCATCGCTAGAGAAAAGCCAGAATCTTGAACGACCGCCAAATACATAAAGCGGATTATTCCGCCATCTCTATTGCCATCATCATCTAATTTACCTAGAAGCGCATCTTCCACTACTAAGACTAACGATTCTAATAATCCGTTCTCTTTAGAACTACCAACGCCACGCAAAATCTGAATATTATACGATCCATAATTATCTCTGTAGTAAGTGTCATACATAATAGTTTTGAGATATTCGTTTGACGTGTGGTACTCATCATTTCCAGTGTTACTGTCAAAATCATCATTTCCATCATGATCATCTTTCATGAAGATGCGATTATTGGCGCTGCGAAAAACATAGCGCGTCATGTCATTACCTGATTGGTCTACACATTGTCCATTAGAGTTACGAAGAACGTTACAAACAGTCTCTTCTGAAAAAAGATGATAGGACCTAATTGGCGTGGTAACTCCGCGAGTTCCCCATAGTGCCATATAAGCGCCCATACCACGATCATATTTGCAATCAGTTTGTTGGTCAGCTATTTTAGGTGTGATTCCGTCTTTTTCTAAAAAATTGCGTGGAAAATGAAGAATGCCATAATCGGTGGCTACACCATCTTTTGTAGTGCAGGTACATCTTGTTGCATCACGCTGATGACTGGCGTTAGAGGCGCAGTCAAGTTGTCCTCCATCCTTATCTTGAGTGTAGAGATTTCCGGCTGGATCTTTTTCTGCGGCAGGTATCTGATCTTTGTAGCAAATGCAATTGTCAACACCGTCTTTCTTAGCACAGGTATCGCATCGAGGAAGATTATTAATTGAATTAGCGTCGCCATTTAAGGATGTCCAAGATCCAGTTATCTGCATCAAAAATTCAGTACCGTTCGATCTTAGTGATGGATCATCCCAATCTACTCTTTGACCACCACTTACTGAATCATAAGTGCCAAAAATTTCTAAAGGCGTTGATTCAATAGTTACTGACTCTGAATCAAATTCATCAGGTTCAACACAACCTTCAGTGCAAGATAGAAGAGATGTCGCCAAAAAAATCAGCGCCAGGAAATGTGCTATTTTTTTGGATAGGTTCATCAAATAACTTAATTTTTAAATCGCATCAGATGGTACCTGCGGCCGGACTCGAACCGGCAAGGGATATACTCCCCACGGATTTTAAGTCCGTTATGTCTACCATTCCATCACGCAGGCAATTATTCACTTAATCTAAAGAGATCAAGCTAATCACTTCTTCAAGCGGAGTAAATTATTTTTAAAATTCTTTAACTCCACACCTAACTCAAGTTATTTTAACTTCTTCAAAAGTCCGTCGAATTTTCTCTAATTTTAGCGAAAAAATCTATTTAGAAAATCTTACTTTTGTTACTTTTGTATTATTTATTTTTCCAATAATTCGCGAGCCTTTTTGCTTAGGTCCACATTCAATTCCTTTAACTGTTTTTCTGAAACATTGGCTGGTGCATTCATCATCAAATCTTGCGCTTTACCATTCATTGGGAATGGAATTACTTCACGAATATTCGGCTCATCAGCAAGAAGCATGATGATGCGATCAATGCCTGGAGCGATTCCGCCATGTGGTGGGGCGCCATATTTAAAGGCGTTAAGCATTGCGCCAAATTTCTCTTCCACCACTTCGCGACCATAACCTGCAAGCTCAAAAGCCCTGTACATGATTTCTGGTTTGTGATTTCGGATTGCGCCTGAAGATAATTCAACACCATTACAAACAATATCGTATTGAAATGCTTTGATGTTTAGCGGATCCTGTGAATTCAAGGCTTCAAGCCCGCCTTGCGGCATTGAGAAAGGATTATGTGAAAAATCAATTTTGCCATTTTCTTCATCCATTTCGTACATCGGGAAGTCGACAATCCAACAGAATTTATAAATTGATTCATCGATCAAATTTAGGTCACAACCAAGTTTAATACGAACTTGACCGGCGATTTTTGCGGCCTCGGATTTTTTTCCACAAGAGAAGAAAACCGCATCACCATTCTGTAAGCCGGCAGTTTGTTTAAGTTCTGCAAGTTTTTCTGCGCTCAAAAATTTTGCGATTGGGCCTTTTCCTTCGCCCATTTCATCAAAAATAATATAAGCCAAACCCTTGGCGCCGTTGCCTTGAGCGAATTCGATCATTTTGTCGAAGAATGATCTTGGTTGCGCTGCACATTTTGGCGCCGGAATCGCGCGAATAGTTGCGCCTTGCTCAATTTGTTTAGCAAAAATTGAAAAATCTGAGCCGCGGAAAATGTTAGTTGCGTCAGAAATTAAAATCGGATTGCGCAAATCGGGCTTGTCAATTCCATATTTTAACATCGCCTCTTCGTAAGAAATGTGGATAAAATTTTCGTCGGAAGTTTTTTTCACACCGTATTTTTTGAAGATAGTTTTAAGCACTGGCTCAATTGCTTTGAATACGTCTTCTTGTTCAACAAACGACATTTCCATGTCGAGTTGATAAAATTCTGGAGTGCGATCCGCGCGCAAATCTTCATCACGAAAACAGGGAGCAATTTGGAAATAGCGGTTAAAACCCGCTACCATCAAAAGCTGTTTGAACTGCTGTGGAGCTTGGGGCAGAGCATAGAATTTTCCTGGGTGAAGACGGGCAGGGACCAAATAATCGCGGGCGCCTTCCGGAGATGAAGCGGTAAGAATCGGAGTTTGAATTTCCAGAAATCCTTGTGCTGTCATTTCAGCGCGAATGCTTGAAATAACTTGGCTGCGCAAAACAATATTCTTGTGAGTTTTTTCACGACGTAAATCGAGGAAGCGATATTTTAAACGCAATTCTTCTGGATATTCGTTACTGTCATTAATCTGAAAAGGGATTTGTTCAGCTGCAGATTCAACAATTAATTGGCTAATTTTAACTTCAATTTCTCCGGTTTTGATATTCGTATTTAACGCGTCAGTAGCGCGAGCAACAACTTCTCCTGTTACGGTAATTACCGACTCAAGCTTGATTGGCTGAAGTGAATCTGTAACGAGTTGCGTAATGCCAAAATGGTCGCGCAAATCAATAAAAATAAGGCTTCCGTGATCGCGCTTTGAATGAACCCAGCCTGAAATTTTTACTGTTTGTCCGACATGAGATTTTCTCAACTCGGAACAGTTGTGTGTTCTATATTTATGCATCTAGTAAACGTCGTAAGAGTTAGTGCCGCCGTGATAATATCTGTTGCGGCAAACATTGCATTTTGACATGCTGGCGATGAAAAGTTCGATGGCGCGAGGTTCTTTTAAACAAATAAACCAGCCAATCATATGTAAGAGAGGAAGAATAACTAAAAGGAATATGAATTGATTAGTAATAATAAAAGCGAGAAGCGAACAAATTCCATTAAGCGCAGCAAAAGTGTAGCTAACCCCGCATAACATTGATGGTCGAGTTAAGCCCAAGAATAGTGGATCGGTAGCCAGTTGGCCAGTAGACGACATTTATTTAAAAAATGAAGATTGAATCAAAAGAATGTGCGCATAAAACGCGCCGCCCTTTGAAAAGTCAACCCGCGCCAACGTCATAATTCGTCAGGTTCAGCATGACTCAATTCGTTACCCCGATTCTGTTAAAGGGTGACAAAACTTAACTAAGAAAATCATGTCATTTTTAGCTTCATCTCTTTCCAAAATTAAGCCATCTCCAACAATTGCTGTTTCGATGAAGGCTGCAGAGCTAAAGGCTTCGGGCAAGGATATTATTTCACTCGGAATGGGCGAGCCAGATTTCGACACGCCAGAAAACATTAAAAATGCGGCGATCGAAGCAATCAGAAAAGGTAATACAAAATACACTGCGGTTGACGGAACTGCCGCACTTAAAAAAGCAATCATCGGCAAGTTTAAGCGCGAAAATAATTTGGAATATAAACCTTCCGAGATCTGTGTTTCAACCGGTGCAAAACAAGTTATTTACAATGCATTAATCGCCTCAATCAATCCTGGAGATGAGGTAATTATTCCTGCACCTTACTGGGTTTCTTACCCAGACATGGTTTTGCTTGCCGGCGGAAATCCGGTGATCGTTGAATCTTTGGTAAAAAATAATTTTAAAATTTCACCAACATCTCTCGAAGAAAAAATTACGCCAAAAACCAAATGGATAATTTTTAATTCGCCAAGCAACCCTACAGGCACATGCTATTCAGCTTCTGAGCTTAAAGGTTTAGCAGAAGTTTTATTGCGTCATCCGCAAGTTCACGTGATGGCTGACGACATTTACGAACACTTAATTTTTGATAATTTTAAATTCGCCACACTCGCAGAAGTTGAGCCAAAATTGAAAGAGCGCACCTTAATCGTTAACGGCGTTTCTAAAGCTTACGCAATGACTGGTTGGAGAATTGGTTACGGCGCTGGTCCAGAAAAATTGATCAAAGCAATGGCGATGATCCAATCTCAAAGCACTTCTAGCCCATCTTCAATTTCACAGGCGGCATCAGTTGAGGCTCTAAATGGCCCACAAGATTACGTCCAAACCAATGCCAAACTTTTCGAATCACGTCGCAACATGGTCGTAGAAATGCTTAACAAAATTGATGGCATTAATTGCAATATTCCCAAAGGCGCCTTTTACGTATTTCCTTCTTGCGCTGGCCTCTACGGCAAAAAAACTTTCGCTGGAAAAGTTATTGAAAATGATAATGACTTCGCCGCCTACATTTTGGAAGAAGCCTTGGTGGCAGTAGTTCCTGGTGTTGCTTTTGGCGCTCCAGATTTCTTCAGAATTTCCTACGCCGCTTCCGAAGAATTTTTGAAAAATGCAATGAATCGCATCGCCGATGCTTGTGCGAAGTTAAGCTAGTTCGACCGCAAAAACTTTGGTGGGAAATTATTCAAGGCGCCTCAATTTCTAACAATCGACCTCTCTGCACTTCGCAAAATAGAGCCTCTTCGAGATGAGGTGCTTCGACTCTTAGAAGGCGAACAACCGAAGATATTGGAACGTAAAAAAACCGGTGACAGAATTTTGAAGAAAATAATGGGATTTGTTGAAACTTTCATCAACGGCATGTCTGCAACTTAAATAACACCGAGAAATGCTTCTAACTTTTGACATTGGAAATACCAACATCGTCATCGGTCTTTTTGATGATGATAAATTAATTAAAAAATGGCGCTTGCCGAGCAGCACTAAAAAATCTGCTGATGATTACGCCGTTGATTTGATCGAACTTTTTCTCACCGATAAAATCGACTGTTTGAAAATTAGCGGATGCATCATTGGTTCAGTGGTGCCAGTTCTTATTGGTCTTATTAATGAAGCGGTAAAAAAATTTCTCCCTGAAGAAATCACCAAAAAAATTCTTATTCTTGGCGAAGATAAAACTCATCTTCCGATCGAAATCAAAATCAAAAATAAAAATGAAGTCGGGCACGACAGACTGATTAATTCAATTGCCGGATTTAAAAAATTTGGCGGCAATTTAATCATCGTTGATTTTGGCACCGCGACTACTTTTGACGTAGTAGGAGAGGGTGGAGAATATCTCGGCGGCGTAATTGCCCCTGGCATTAATCTCTCGCTAAAAGCCTTGCACGACGCCACAGCACAGCTTCCAAGAATTTCGGTGAAGCAACAAAAAAATGTTATTGGCACCACAACAATCGAAGCAATGAATTCGGGTGTTTACTTCGGTTATATCTCGCTAATTGAAGGAATGATTGAAAGAATCGAAAAAGAACTAAATCACAAAAATACGCACATCATCACTGGCGGTCTCGCCGAAATTTTTAAAGATGCTTTGACGAACTCGGTCAAACATCACGAACCCGATCTAACGCTAGAAGGCTTAAGAATTATTCACGAAGAAAATTCGAAACCGTCATTGCGAGCTTAGCCAAGCTATTCATGACGACTAACCAAATAATAAACATGGAACTTAATTTAAAAAAACATCACTCCGACCTTCTTTTTCTCCCTCTTGGCGGCGCCAATGAAATCGGGATGAATGTTAATCTCTACCATCTCGACGGCAAGTGGTTAATGGTCGATTGCGGCGTGGGCTTTGCTTACGATATTCCCGGCGTCGACATGATGACTGCCGATATTTCTTTCATTAAACAACATCGTCACAACCTTCTTGGAATTGTGTTAACTCACATCCACGAAGACCACATGGGCGCTGTTCAATATTTGTGGGAAGAATTACGCGTACCGGTCTACGCAACGAATTTTGGTGCGAATTTTTTACGCACGAAGCTGGAAGAATACAAACTCGATAAAGTGGTTCCAATTCGCATTATTGATGGCTCAAAGCAGTTAGATCTTCATCCATTTAAAATCGATTTTATTGGTCTGACTCACTCGGTTCCAGAAATGAAAGCTTTGCTGATTCGCACTCACAAAGGAAATGTTTTGCACACAGGAGATTGGAAATTTGATCCAAATCCCGTGGTCGGCGAAGTTTCAGAAAAAGAAAAAATTCGCGCTTTAGGTGATGCTGGTGAAATTACCGCGATGATTTGCGACTCAACAAACTCATTATCTCCTGGCCATTCTCGCTCTGAAGGCGAACTTTATGAATCACTAAAAAGTTTAATCGAAGGAAGAAAGGGCTTAGTCGGCGTCACAACTTTTGCCTCTAACATCGCTCGTATTCACACCATCGCGCGCATTGCTCGCGATGTGGGTCGCAAGGTTGTGCTTGCAGGATTTTCTTTGCATCGTCTGCATGAAGTCGGCAAAAAAAGCGGATTTTTTACCGAAGATTTTGAATTTATTTCCGATCGCGAAATGAAGTTTTACGATAAAAAAGAAATCCTCGTAATCGCAACAGGATGTCAAGGTGAGCCTAGAGCTGCAACGCGCAAAATTGCCAACAACCTTCATCCAAGCATTCATTTTACCAAAGGTGATTTGATGATTTTTTCATCAAAAATTATTCCCGGA
Source organism: uncultured Alphaproteobacteria bacterium (assembly GCA_903870105.1). Lineage (GTDB taxonomy): Bacteria > Pseudomonadota > Alphaproteobacteria > Rickettsiales > UBA1997 > UBA2645. The sequence continues at coordinate 10,605 of CAIQBQ010000004.1, forward strand.
AATGAGAAAAAAATCTTTGAACTTTTTGCCGAACTCGCCAAAAAACAAATCGATGTAATGACCGAAAAAGATCATTTCGTTCACGTTTCTGGCCATCCTTCACAAGATGAATTGCGCGAAATGTATGCTTTAGCACGACCAAAAATCGCCATTCCAGTTCACGGAGAATTTCTTCACACTAAAACTCACTGTGAGATTGCCGCCGATTCTAAAGTGGGTCGCGTCATCCAAATCGAAAATGGCTTGGCGGTAAAAATTGACGGAGAAAATCCAGCAAATTCAACCGCGGTTGGTTCCGTGAAAGTTGGCTATTTTGGTGTCGATGGCAAACAGCTTCTTGATTTCAAAGGCGAAGTAATTCGCGAACGTAGAAAGTTAGAAATGGCTGGAATAGTAATGGTCTCATTCGCAGTGAATGACTCGCTGAGCTTAGTTTCAAAAATCAATTTAATCGCGGTGGGTTCTTACGACTTCAGACAAGACAGAGATGCCGAAGAAATAATCAAAAAAGAAATCACATTTTTCTTAAAGCATAAGGCCAAAGAGCTTGATTTGCATGATGGTTTTGGAATTCGCTTTTTGAAGAAAAAGAAAAATAAAAAACTGCAAGAAGCAAAAATTTTTGCTGAAATTGAAAAATCTTTGCGCTCAAAATTATTAAAAATCCTTGAAGATTTAATGGGCAAAAGACCAGCGTTGGAAGTGATGATTCACCTAATAAATTAAAAACCTCCTCTCCCTACTCGTCACGTCATCCCCGCGAAGGCGGGGATCCAGGAGGACTAACAACTCACTCCGAGCGCGCTGTCCTGGATCCCCGCCTTCACGGGGATGACGCAATAAAATTCTCAACATATGAAAGCAGAATTCAAAATCATCGCCGACCACCTACGCTCATCATCTTTTCTAATCGCTGATGGTGTAATGCCAAGCAATGAAGGGCGAGGTTACGTACTTCGTCGTATCATGCGTCGCGCTATGCGCCAGCTTCACAAGCTTGGCGCCAAACAAGCTTCAATGTATAAGCTTGTTGATTCTTTGATTAAAGAAATGGGCACCGCCTATCCAGAGTTGGGGCGAGCTCGTGACACCATCGTTGAAACGCTAAAAAACGAAGAAGAGAAATTCCGCGAAACTTTGGAAAAGGGTTTGAAGATTTTGGAAGAGGAAATTCTCAAAATAAAATCACAGAAATTCTCTGGTGCGATCGCCTTCAAACTCTACGATACCTACGGCTTTCCGCTTGATCTTACGCAAGATATTCTGAAGGAAAAAAATCTCGAAGTTGATGTTGAAGAATTCAATCGCGAAATGGAATTGCAGCGCGAACGCGCGCGAAAAAATTGGGTTGGATCTGGCGAAGAAAAAGAGGATAAAATCTTTTTCGACCTCAAAGAAAAACACGGTGAAACGAAGTTTTTGGGTTACAAAACCTTAGGCGCAAAGGCAAAAGTTTTAGCTCTTTTGGATGATGCAATAATTCTCGATCAAACCCCATTCTACGCAACTTCAGGCGGTCAAAAAGGTGACAATGGATCAATTGGTGGAGTGGAAATTTTCGAGACAAAAAAATTCGCTGGAAATTTATTCGTTCACTTTTTTTCTAAACAAGAAATTGCTTTGAGAGTTGGAGATGAAGTTGCTGCTGAAGTTAATCAACAAAGCCGTAAAGCCCGCGAGGCAAATCACTCAGCAACGCATTTAATGCACAAGGCTTTGAAGGAAGTTTTGGGCAACTCGATCTCGCAAAAAGGTTCGAATGTCGACGCCGAATATTTCACTTTCGATTTTAATTTTAATCGCGGAATGACTGCCGATGAAATCAAAAAAGTTGAAGATTTGGTGAATGGTTGGATTGCGCAAAAATCAGAAGTTAGCACCAATTTAATGGCTTTGGAAGCAGCTCGCGAGAGTGGTGCGGAAGCGCTTTTTGGCGAAAAATATGATTCAGAAGTTCGTGTTGTAAAAATGGGATCTTCTGTCGAATTGTGCGGCGGAACTCACGTAAAAAATACTTCGGAAATTGAAATTTTTAAAATCATTTCTGAAAAGTCAGTTGCCTCAGGGATTAGAAGAATCGAGGCCAAAAGCGGCGCTGAGGTAAAAAAATACTTAGCCAAACAGGCAGAAAATTCACAGAATTTTATTCTTGAGCTCTACGAAAAAATTGACAAAAAAAATCAGGAAATTTTTGATCTTACCGGCTCCAAGCAAGACAGATCGTACGCCGCAGAGAATGATGCAAAAGTTCTCGAAGAAATTTTGAAGAAGAAAGACAAGGAAATCGAACGTCTAAAAAAACAAAATCTTCTCGCGAATTTAAGTGATTTAAAATCTGAAAAAATCGCTGACGTAACTTTGCTAACTCATCTTTTTGAAAATGCTGAAGCAAAAGATGTGCGCGAGATTGTGACTGAGATTAAGTCCAAAAAAGAATTTGAAAATTCTCACGTTTTTGCTTTGTTTGGATTTAAGGATGGGAAGGTTTCTGTTTGCGTGGCTGTAAGTGCTAATCTGCAATTTGATGCCGCAAAATTAATCGCTCCAGTAGTTGAGGCTGTTGGTGGCAAAGGCGGCGGCGGAAAAAAAGATTTAGCGATGGGTGGCGGAGCCAATAAGGAAGGTATTCCGCAAGCAATCGAGACTTTGAAAAATTTACTGAAATAACCGATTTATCGAGTTCATCGCAAAAGGTTCCACGTCATTCCCGCGCAGGCGGGAATCCAGGAAAGCGCGCTCGAAAGTAAGTGACAAAATCCTCCTGGATCCCCGCCTACGCAGGGATGACGCGAAAAAATCGAATTAAGTATAAAAAAATACTAACTCTTCCAAACGTTGTAACTCGTCGCCTCAAGTCAAATTAATGCAGTTGAATATGAGCTTTTCATATCTGTTCCAGCTGGCTATCGCGATAATAAAGAGCGTTATCCACTAATCTTTACGACTAATCCAAATTTCATTTTTCCAACTTTGTTTGGTGTTATGAAGTTCGCTCACGGCAATAATTCCCGATGCAATTATTGTTGGAATTGGTCACGCAGATTTAGATTTTAAAGAGTTAGATTAAGCAAGGCGCAACGCTCGAGCCGAGGTTCAAAGGGATCATGATTTATTGCCGTGGAAGTTCGACATTTTACGCATGCTGATTTGAAGCTAAAAACTGACATCGTCAAACATTCTGGTCACGCTGAAGAGTTTAGTGAAATAACTGAGTTATAGAGTTCATCGTAAAAGGTGTCACGTCATCCTCGCGTAGGCGGGGATCCAGAAAAGCGCACTCTGAAGTAAGTGACAAAATCCTCCTGGATCCCCGCCTACGCGGGGATGACGCGAAAAAATCGAATTAAATTTTCAAAATTACCTCGTGATTATTCCGATTTTTCATTACGAAGAAGAAAAAAATTTTGAAGAAATTTTCAATCTCGAAAAACAATTCCGACTAAATTTATCTCAGCGCTGCTGGCTGTGAAAACTTTCATTCCGACTTTTTTAGCAACTTGAGAAAGATTCCGTGAGGATATTAATTCCTCATCAAGCGTTACTGCGAAATTAGAAATTTTCAAAGTGGGAATATCACTGCTCAACTTTGCCAATAGCGATCTCAAAGGGTTTAAGGTTTTTTTACGATTAAAAAGTGTGAGTGCGTAATTCGCGAGTTGTCGCCTTAAACACGTGAATTGAAGAGATTTTTTTGCGTAATTAAAGATTTTAGGGGGGTGAAAATCGTGAATTAAAAAGGTGGGAAGTGAGAAGTTGAAATAGCTTTGAAGCCTTTGCTTGATTGGGTTGTGAGGTGTAAAATAGATTACTGTCGCGGCGTCAGGAATGGTAGAATGTTCTTGATTTTCTTGGTTTCGACTTCGCTCAACCGGCGAAAATATAAATTTGCTTAATCGGAGAAAATACGAATTTGCTCGATCGGCGAAATTTAATTCGATTTTTTTGTGTCATCCCAGCGCAGGCGGGGATCCAGTAGGGTTACTTACTCTGATTTCACTCATCCTGGATCCCCGCCTGCGCGGGGATAATGGATGGAAAATTTAGAACTGAATTGACGAACTTTTACAGGGAGAACAAAAACAAGAATTTCTGTGTAAAATTTAGAATCTGTTGCCGCGATTTTCGCTGCCGCCACCACTTCTACCACCAGAGGAAGGTCTGCCAGAAGATGGTCTACCGAATCCACCGGATGAACGAGGGCGTTCGCTTCTGTCGGATGAAGGTCTGCCACTACCGCTGCCAAAACCAGCTGAACGAGGACGCTCACTTCTTTCTCCAAAACCACCTAGGCGCGGACGGTCACTTCTGTCTCTGTCTCCACCGCGCGGAGCTGGTCTTTCTCTATTGCCTAGTGGCGCTCTTTCTCTGTTGTCGAAAGATGATCTTTCTCTGTTACCAAATGAACTAGTTCTTGGCTCACCTCTTGACTCACCTGAATCTGATTTCTTAGCGCCGAACCAGCCGAAGCCGCCTGTTTTTGATTGAGAAGGTCTGCTCGATTTTTCACCAAATCTTTTTTTGCCGATGCCCATGAATCCAAGCAATCCGCCGCTGCCAGTAGTTTTTCTTTCAGAAGATTCACTGCGTCTTCTGTCTGTCGGACGATCAGAAAAAGTGCTGCTACGCTTTCTATCTGTCGGGCGATCGTCTCTGTTGAATGGATCGCGCTCTTCTCTTGGGCCACCGCTTCTTTTATCGTCTCTTCCTCTTGGCGAAGAAGGTCTGCGTTCTTTATTCATTGAGTGACCAAAAGTTCTTTTGCCGCGGCTTGAATCGAAATCACGATCGTCGCGTCTTGAGTCGCGCCCAGAAGGCGCTGCTGCAACATCATGAAATGGATGAGTTTCGTCCACGGGAATTTTGTAGTTAATGGTTTTTTCGATTGCTTGCAAAAGTTTAGTTTCGGAATGATCACAAAAAGTAATCGCAATGCCTTCTCTGCCAGCACGCGCGGTGCGGCCGATGCGGTGAACGTAACTTTCAGGATCCACAGGAACGTCGTAGTTAATAACGTGACTGATTGCAGGAATGTCGATGCCGCGTGCTGCGATGTCGGTAGCGATTAAAACTTGCACACGTCCTTCGCGAAAACTTCCTAAAGCTTTTTCGCGAGCGCCTTGCGATTTATTGCCGTGAATTGCAGCAACAGTAACCCCGCCGCGTTCCAAGAATTCTCCGACGCGATCTGAACCGTGTTTTGTTCTGCAAAATACAAGAACGCTTGTGGCGCCTTCTTCTTTTACGATGCGCTTTAGAAGCGCTAATTTGTTCGATTTTTCGACGTGATTAATTTTTTGCTGAATGCGTTCGACCGTTGTTGAAGGAGGAGTCACTTCAATTTTTATTGGATTATTCAAAATTGAATCAGCCAGGCCAGTAATAATTGAAGGCATGGTTGCAGAGAAGAAAAGAGTTTGTCTTTTTGGTGGAAGTTTGGCGATGATTTTTTTGATGTCGTTGATGAAACCCATGTCGAGCATGCGATCCGCTTCATCGAGAACAAAAATTTCTAAGCTCATGAAACGAACGTGGCCTTGGTTAGTAAGATCAAGAAGACGTCCTGGAGTGGCGATCAAAATATCGACACCGCGTTGTAGATTGGTGATTTGTGGACGCTCAGAAACTCCGCCGAAAATCACAGCGTGACGCAGGCCAAGACCCTTGCCGTAAAGCTCAATATTTTCAGCAATTTGTGAAGCTAGCTCACGAGTTGGGGTTAAAATCAAAGTGCGCATACAGCCGCTTTTGGCGGTAATATTGCTCTTGGCTAGGTTTTGTAAAATTGGTAAAGCGAAGGCTGCAGTTTTTCCGGTTCCGGTTTGGGCGATTCCTAAAATATCCTTACCTTCGAGTAAGTGAGGAATGGCCTGAAGTTGAATTGGTGTAGGGGTTACGTAGCCTTTAGTTTCAAGTGCTGAAAGAAGTTTTGGATTTAATCCAAGGTCTTGGAAGGTAGTCATTATTTGATTTGTTTTAGTAAGTTTTTTTAAAGAACAGCTGAGTGCAGCGAGGCGAAATTAAAATTTCGTCATCCTGAGCGTAGTGCTCAGGATGATAAAATTAACGCAAAGGAGTAAACTAACGAACAGCTGATTGTGAAGGGCGAGAAGGACGAGGAGATCTGTTTCTTCCGTCTCTGTAAGAGTTGTGTGATTTATGTTTGAATGATCTTTTAGTATAGATGACGGCAAAAATAATTAATCCAGCGTTAAGAGCGAAAATCCAGATTGCTAATTTTTCAGAGCCTGATTTTGCTAAGTCGTAAACGAGGTAAAGCAAAGCTAGGTTATAGATTAGGCCGAAGATTTGTCCGATTAATTTTGATGGGTTTTTTCTTGGTGTGAACGAGCTGCGAGAATCTGAGTTATAGTGACGCGTTTCATTTCGTGGACGTTCTGATGAGTATTCTCTAGGAGAGTTTTCTTGGTGACTGCGACGATGTTCTTGGTCTTTCATTGTTGTTTGTAAATTTTTTAGGGAACGGTCTGTTTGGTTTTTGTTGGAATGATGATTTAGAGCCAATCAAGCCAAGGGTTTGAACCGAAATAAATCCGATGATAAATTGGCGTAATTCGAATGATTTAAACATTGGATTTAATCGAAATTATTAAGGGCAGGGCGTTGTAGTAAGAAAAATCTTAAAGGCAAATTAAGGTTTGATTTGGATCGATGAGGTTTGATCGCAGCGAAATTTTTCCAGCTTTTTTGCAAGCTTTTCGTCGGATAAAGCAAGAATGGCGATTGCTAAAAGTGCGGCATTTTTAGCGCCAGCTTCACCGATTGCTAAACATCCAACAGGAATTCCGGCTGGCATTTGAACGATTGAAAGAAGTGAATCTAAACCTTTAAGCGCCCGGCTTTCAACCGGAACGCCAAGAACTGGAAGTTCGGTCATTGAGGCAACCATTCCTGGAAGATGTGCTGCTCCACCGGCGCCGGCGATGATTATTTTGATTCCTCTTTTTTTCGCTGATTCACAAAAATCGTAAAGACGTTTTGGGGTGCGATGCGCTGAAACAATTTTGATTTCGTGAGGAATTTTGAATTCATCAAGAATTAAGCAGGTATGTTCCATGGTCGCAAAATCTGATTTGCTGCCCATGACAATGGAGATCATTTAGGTCAATATTTAAAGTTAAAAATTAGAAGCCACTAGACCATGAACTTATAAAGTTAGAAACTCCATCAATGCATTGTACAGTGCAAGATGCACTTGAATAGAATCTGCAACTTGCAAGGTCCCAAGTACCACCGCCTGCATCACATGAAGTATCATACCGACCGCAAGTTTTCGACGATCCATGGTTAATTGCTCCAGCGCAATCAGCTGAGCATCCAAGCGAGGTTGAGCAGTAATAAGTCGTCCATGTATCAGGTGTACAAATTTGGAAAAGTCCAAAATTCGCACAACCTCCTATACCGGTTTTAACATCGCAACTATGTGTCTTGCTCCAACTTGTCGTCCAACCGTTTTGGTTTGCTGAGCCGGAGCAATTCCTACAAGCTTCACAATCATTATAAACGCCACTCCAAGAGGCAGTTCCGTTTCCATTATCATTGCACTTTATGTAAGGTTGTAAAGCGCTTCGATCGCTAGGTGATCTACCGCAGTTAGCAAAGGGGGTTCGTGAACCTCCAATTATGTCGCTACCGTAACCGCTTCTGCAGTACAAATATAATACATGGTTAGCTGAGTAATAATAAGTTGCGCTACTGCTTGATAGATCAACTGAGCCGCTGCCATAATTATTTCCGTATTTACTTGGGCACATCGGTGTACATTTAGCAGCGCTACCAGTATCAAAATAGGTTTGATCAATTCTGTTATTGCCGTCGTAATATTTGCAAGTAGCTGCTGAAGCGGTGGTGCTTCCACTTGTATTGGAGTAAGTTCCGCTTTTGCAAGTTCCGGCTGCTGTTTGTGATCCAGCTGCAATTCTTCCAGAGTCCGCGCTATTATAATATGCATAAGCCTCTGCATTAGGAGTATTCGGACCGATTTTAATATTGCCGCCATTGGTAACACAATGTGCGATTGGGGTATCCCATCTATGAGTAAATTCATTGCATTTCCGGGCTAAAGAATAATAGCCATTCGTTCTTCCATAGAAATATTGTGAACCGTTGTGTGAAGTGATATTGTCTGGTGAATTGATATAAGCCCATTGGCCGAAGGTGGTGGTTGGCCAATCGATCGTAACTATGCCACCAACACTACTAGACACATTGCTGCTGGCGTTATGTTGAGTTTTTCCAGCGTTAATTCTTGGATCGATATCGGCGCCCGGACAGCTATTTACACATGTTGACGAAGTGTTTGTCCAAACATTAGCCTGGCCACCAACTACAACAATAGATTTGCAAGTGCGCACAGGATTTTCTGCGGCTCTGGTGTCGTTATCTACGTTTCTTGGAATTGTTGTAGTGTAGTTATAGTCAGAAGGTTTAGTACCATCGATTAGAGTATAAGTAACGCCATATTTATCACGTAGAGCTGGATAGGGATAAGGAATGTAGCCCGCAACACATCCGTTAAAACCGGTAGTTTTACAAATTCCATCACTTCCTTTAAAACGCGGACTAGAAGAGGGGTTGTTACAGCCGTTAGTGTTAGTAGATAGCTCGCCAGAAATAGGAACGTTAATCGCCTGATGCCAATAAGCGTTTCCATTGCTGGTTGTAAATGCGATGCTATAATCTTTGATCTCATCACATTGAGTAATGCATGCATTTTGTACTGGTCCCCAATTGCCTAAAGAATCGCAAACTCTAGTTGGAGCTGAGCCACCAACAATTTTAAAAAAGCCAAGATTATTATTACAAGCTCCTGTTGCTGTTGCCGCTGATTTTACTATCGAACCATCTATTAAAGTTGAGCTGCGTGCAGCATTGACAGCTGGGTATGAAGCGCCGCCAGAATTTGTCCATAATTCCCATTTTGCAGTATCACCTGAGCCAGAAGGAAT
>CAIQBQ010000005.1 GCA_903870105.1 uncultured Alphaproteobacteria bacterium
CGCGCGTCAGGCTTTCGATGTAATCAAAACCGTAGAAGCAGTAGAGAAGAGGGTTGAGCACATTAAAAAACCTTTAACAATTTCTATTTTGGGTTGCGTTGTGAATGGACTCGGCGAAGCGGCACACACACAAATTGGCATTACTGGCGGCGGAGCAGGGCGACATAATGTTTACATGAATGGCAAGCCAGATCATAAAGTTTCTAGTGAAGAATTGGTAGACCACATCGTCAATTTGATCGAAGCAGAAGCAAAAAAATAAGATGCATTTCAACAAAAATTTAATTGCCAAAAATTTTTCACTTGGGGCGAAAACTTACGACGAAGCAGCGCAGGTTCAGCTCGCTTCGGCTGAGGAATTAGTTGCGTTTATACTGCCTTACTTAAAAAAAGATGTGCAGATTTTAGACTTAGGTTCGGGAACAAGTTTTATTGCGAAGCAACTTGCAACTTGTGAAATTACTGAGGTTGATATTTCGGCGGAAATGCTAAATTCTTGGCACGAGCGCCCTTCAAACGTTACCGCAATTCAGGCGGATTTTGAAAATTTACCTTTTGTAAAAAATAGTTTTGATCTGATTATTTCTTCATTTGCCTTGCAGTGGATTTCAGATTTTGAAAAAAACTTTTCACAATTTTTTGAGTTATTAAGGCCTAACGGAACTTTTGCTTTTTGTTTACCAACAAATGGGTCGCTTGAGGAGATTCAAGATTTTAACATTAATGAATTTCCGACTAATTCTGTAATTAAAAACGCATTAGAAAAATCGAGATTTAACGAAAAACTTTTCCTACAAAAAACTATTCAGCAAAAGTTTCAAAATAACCGCGAGGCTTTAAAATTTTTAAAAAGAATTGGCGCAAATTCTCCTGCGAAAACTAGGTTGCCTTTGAAAAGCTCAACCTACAAAAATCTAGGCGACGCGCTCTCTTGGAATATCTCATACTTCATTTACACTAAAAATGATCGTTAAAATTTTTAAAAAAATACTCGGAAAACCTAGCGCTAAAGAGGCTAAAGAAAGTAAAATTTCTGTAAATCTTCATGAGAAAGCGAGTAAGGTTCAAAAATTTTTAGAAGACAGATTCGAATTCGCGAACGAAGAATTTTATGTCATTAAAAAGAAGCTAGAAGATCTACGCGAAACCAACTATAATCAGGGTTTGAAGTATCTGGAAAGAGGCGATATAAGAGATGCAATTTTTCGTTTTCGTATTGTTAGAAAATTCTGGCCCGATCTCTTAGATGCTCACTATCATTTGGCTTACGCTCTGATGCTTAACAACAAGCCAGATAAGGCAAAAGTGATTTTACAGGGGTTATTATTACATCATCCAGACTACGACCCGAAGGCGCGAGAGCTTCTGAATAAAATAGAAAATATCACTTAGGATGCTTCGCAGGTTATCATTTTTATTGATCTTTACCTTTTTTTCACTTCCCGCTTTTGCCGCAACGGTTGATGACGAATTTGACACTTACGAAACCACTCAGCCTGAAGAATTTTATGATCCCTACGAAAAAATTAATCGTAAGATTTTTGCTTTTAACGATGTCCTAGATCGCCACTTACTTGAACCAATTGCAAAGACTTATCGTAAAGCTTTGCCAGAATTTGCCAGAGATGCGGTTCATAATTTTCTCAATAATTTATCCTTGCCGATTTCCTCAATAAACTCTTTAGCTCAAGGCAAGACAGATAATGCACTTGCAACTTTTTCTAATTTTTTAATCAACAGCACGATTGGTCTCGTGGGTTTTGTTGATGTCGCTTCTCAGAAGGGTATTTTTTATAAATACGAAGATTTTGGACAGACGCTCGGACTTTATGGAAAAGGCTCAGGAGCCTATTTTATGCTGCCGATTATTGGCCCAAGTTCAACGCGAGATCTTGGCGGATTTATTGTTGATAGAGCGGTTAGTCCGATTGGTTTTAATGTTTTTGAAGTGGGTGGGCAAAGGGAAATAATGCCGCTAAAATATCTTGTTGGAATCGTTATAATTTCTGGAATTGACACTAGGGAGAGTCTCATCGATGTTATTGATAATATTCGTAGTGATTCATTTGATCCTTACGCAACAATTCGTAGCGCTTACTTACAAAAGCGCTTAAATGATATTAAGAACTAAACATGAAAAAACTTTTTACGATTTTATTCGTTTTTCTTTATGCCCAATCGAGCTTTGCGCAAGATGATGAAAAATCTGCAGCAACAAGAAAATTTGTCGAAGAAATTGGAAATAAAGTTATCACCATTGCTGCCGAAAAAACTCCTGACGCAACAAGGCGTGCAAAAATTATCAAGGTGATTGATGACGCAATTGATGCAGAATGGATCGGAAGATTTGTTCTTGGTAAAAATTATAAATCTTCTACTGATCTGCAGCGTCAACGTTTCACAAATCTTTACCGAGATTTCATGATCAATACCTACGGCCCTAAATTTAAAGATTACAATGGTCGTAAATTTACGGTGAATGAAGTGATAGAACAGGGTGGTTTTTACATCGCAAAAGCAGAATTTTTGCCGCGTGATTCTAACACGCCGATCTCGGTTGATTTTAGAGTTAAAGAGCGCAACGGCAAGTTAGTTATTCTAGATTTTATTGCTGAGGGCATAAGCTTGATCGAGACGCAAAGATCAGAATTTAATTCCGCGATTTCACAAAAAGGCACAGATAAATTTTTGGATGAGTTGACCGAGAGAGTCGAAAAATTGAAAAAGGCCAAATAGCTATTTCTTACATCGTTCTTGTGTAAGTTTATCATTCGGTGCTTGGATCTTATCTGCATCTTTGCCCGCTTATCTTCGTTCTGCGCAAGAATTACTAGAAGTGGAAATCGAGTTAAGTAACTGAGCCACCCAATCCGTATAATGACGGTTTTTGAATTATGAAAATTTACAAATCTCTCTGCCCAGCAAAAATTAATCTTTTTCTAAAAGTCGTAGGAAAGCGCGCAGACGGCTTTCACGAGTTAGAGTCTTTGTTCGCTTTTACCGATTTATTTGATGAGCTTTCAGTTGAGCTAAGCGATAATTTTTCTCTCGAAATATCTGGTGAATTTGCACGATTTGTTGATCAAAGAAACAATCTCTTCGTAAAAATTTTAGATTTTTTTTCGCGTGAATTCGATGTTCCAAAAAATCTAAAAATCAAAATTGTAAAAAATATTCCAGTCGGCTCTGGCCTGGGCGGTGGTTCGTCTAATGCGGCCTACTTCATTAAAGCTCTGAATGAAATTTTTTCGTTAAATCTCGACAAAAAATCCTTGCAAGAAATCTCGCTGAAATTTGGTTCTGACATTGCCTTTTTCTTTGAAGATAATGCTTCGATTGTTACTGGTCGCGGTGAGGTGATTGAAAATTTTTTTGAATTTTCTCCGATTAGGGCGCTGCTAATTCATCCTAAAATAGGTCTCAGCACTAAAGTAGTTTTTCAAAAACTTGCTGGTAATTTTTCACAAAAAATTACCGAAAGTAAATTAAGAAAAATGTCGATCGAAGATTTGTTAAGTCTGCCAAATGACTTAGAGCAACCTGCGATCGCAACATTATCGGTTATTGAAGAAATTATTGATCAGCTCAAAGAATCTGGCGCGAATTTTGCTAAAATGTCAGGAAGTGGATCAGCTTGTTTTGGAGTTTTTTTTGACAAAGAAAAACTTGCAAAAGCCGAAGCAAAATGCGCCAAAAA
>CAIQBQ010000006.1 GCA_903870105.1 uncultured Alphaproteobacteria bacterium
CTAACGCCTCAGAAATTTTCATTAGAATTTTCCGAGGATTTCGCGGGTCGAAGTTTCATTGATTAGGAAGTCGAGATTCTTCTCTCTTCTAACGTCGAATTGTGCAACATCATCTTTGCTCACCACATTCTTTGCGGCGATTTCTTTTATTACCGCGCTGAAATTTGCCGCGACTCTAACCAAGAAAGCGTGGTAAGGATCTTCGATTGAAGATACTGAATTTCCACTGAGTAGATCATCAACAACTGAAGCCGGGGTAGGAGTAGGAGTGGTAGAATCTGTCGATTTAGCCTCAGTTGGCGCTGGCTTAACAACTGCTGGTGACTTAGCTTTTTTCTCAGCCATTTGAGTAAAATTAGTCGAAATCTGAGTAATTAGATTAGTGATTTTTTCTACTTTAATGGTTATTCCGCCCGAAGGTAGAGAGTCGTCTGGCAAGGAAGACATTTCGCCGTTAATTGTGATTTTGTATAGTGGGTTAGAAAATTCCAAGTTAGTTATTTTTACTGCCTTGCTGTGTTGAGAAGGGGCTTCTTGAATTTGAGTTGGATCCTGAGGTATGTTGGCTTGTTGGCCTTCAACTTTAATTGGGGTCAAAACATATTCTAGCTCAAGAGCAAGGTCGCTTTTAACAAGACTGGTGTCGGAGATCGTTGCTGGAATCGGATCTGCAGCTGCCGGCTGAGCTGAAGTTGTGGCAACAGAAGTTTCTGCAGCATTAGAGACGACAGGAATTGCTGTCGTTGAGGTAGTCGGAGTAATTTGTGCCGGAGCATTAAGAGTTGCGATTTGTGGTGCAGAAGAAGCCGCATCAGGTGATGCTTGCACTGGATTGGCAGCTGGGGTTGGGTTGTTGCCGAGGGAAATTTCACCAGTTTTAATTCCGTCAATGATCTTCTTTTCCAAAATGTTTTTGTAGAGACTAATAACGTCAAAACCTTCGATTTCCTTAATATTTACACTGATCAAGTTGGTGATTTTATCCACTTCTACGCCACTTTTAACAGAGACCATGCTGTTGGCAGAAGAGTAAATAACGTTTTTGTCTGCACTCAAGATTCTGTAGCCAGAATCTTGATAGTAAAATTTTGCGATATTGCCGTCGAGAATTGATACGTTGATTTCAGGATCTTTGGCGAACTCAACAGTGGCAAGATTTCCGTCTGGATCTTGTACAGAAACTTTCTCTACCAAGGCAATTTTGTAGTCAGAGGCAAGAATTCCTGCGGTTGCTTCAAGATGTGGAACGAGCACTTGGTTCTTGTCCAAAGCTGCGTTTGGAATTGTGAATTTCAGATTTTTAATCGTAATTTTTTGTGCCAAGGGAAATCCAGAAACTACAACTTCTCCGACTGAAACGTAAGAGCCGTTATTGCTAACGAATTCTTTGATTTGCTTCTCAACTTGTCCTACTTTGAAGAACCAGAACACGCTGTAAACCAATGCGGCTACGACTAAGAGAATTGCTAATTTAATTGCGATGTTTCTACCCATAAAATTGGTTGGTTTAATTAAATTGAAACGTTCCGGGTTTCGCTAGGAACGGTGAGGGTTAGGCCATCAAGCTCTTTGGTAAGAATGATTTGGCAGCCAAGTCTTGAGGTTGGGGTTAGTCCAAATGCTAGATCTAACATGTCTTCTTCATCTTCGGTTGGTTCTGTAAGAGAATCGTAGAATGTTTTGTCGACGATTACGTGACAGGTAGAACAAGCAAGAGAACCTTCGCAAGCTCCTTCTAAGTCAATGTTATTGTCTCGCGCTGCTTGCAATACGCTGGTACCAACGGGCACTTGAAATTCTTTTCTTTCTCCTTTTTCAAGGAATATGATTTTAACTGTTTCGGACATTGATTTTAGTAAGTAATCGAGGGGTTGCGCTTTTTAAAAATGCGCGTTTTAAAAGAAAAGTAAGTTTACAAATTTTATTCAAAATGAGCAAAATAGTTTTGTACCAACCAGACATTGCTGGCAATGTCGGCACGATAATTCGCACCTGCGTTTGTTTTGACGTAGAACTGCACATCATTGAACCGTGCGGCTTTCCGCTAGATATGTCGAGAGTAAAAAGAGCGGCGATGGATTATATCAATCATGCAAAAATTTTTCGCCATGCGTCATTTGAGGATTTTTTTCGCAGCGAAATTCTGGAAAAAAATCAGCGTTTAATTTTGGCGACAACTAAAGGCGACAAGAGTTATAGCGAGTTTAAATTTCGCGAGAGTGACGTAATAATGTTTGGTAAAGAAAGCTCTGGAGTGCCGGATAGCCTGGCGGCATTAGCTCATCACAAAATTTTTATTCCGATGAAAAATCAAATGCGCTCGCTAAATATCGCGATTTCTTGCGGGATTATTTTGGCACATTCAATTTTAATTTGAGTGTGAGACAAACTATTCCAATCACAAGTTTCGACGGTGATTAAGAAAAAGTTATGCGTGAGATTATTTTTGTATGTTCGGTTTAAGAATTGGTCTAACCCCAAGTAGCGGTGCGATGTTTTTAATCACCCTTCCCGCAACTGGTGCAGCAACCATTCCGCCGGTATTAAAAATATAATTTGGGCGATCGAAAACTACATAGACTAAATATTGCGGCTTAGAAGTTGGGAAGGTGGCGATGAATGAAGCGGTGGTGAGCTTCGTATTGTAGCTGCCGGACTCAGCTCGCTCTGCTGTTCCGGTTTTTCCGCCAACTTCATAGCCTTCGACATTGGCATTTTTCCCGGTTCCGTTCTCAACGACGTTGCGCATCATCGCCCGCATTGTTTGAGAGGTTGATTCCTTGATTACGCGTTCGCCGCTCGGCTGTTCTTTGAGTTTTACAAAAGATGGTTTGTACAAAATTCCGCCATTCACGATTGCAGCGGTGGCCATCGCTAAATGTAGCGGCGTGATGGCGATTCCGTGGCCGTAAGAGATTGTGTAAAGACTGATTTCGCTCCAGATGCGCGGATAAATTGGTTTGCCGAGGCCAGGAAAATCAGCTTCTAGTCTTTTGAGCAATCCGAGTTTTGCTAAGAATTTTTTTTGACTATCGGCGCCGATTTTGTCAGCAATTTTTACCGTGCCAATATTTGAGGAATAGGCGAAAATTTCTTCGACAGTCATTAGATCTTTGATTGGGTGATAATCACTAATCGTGAAGCGCCCATATTTTACTGGGTCGCGCACATTAAAAACATCTGTCGGTTTCGCGACTCCATCCTCAAAAGCGAGAGTGTTGGTGAGAACTTTCATCACCGAACCAAGTTCATAAAGACCGTTGGCAATGCGATTAAAATATTCATCAGCACTGGCCTTGTTTGAAGAGTTTGCATCAAAATCTGGGATCGAAGATAAGGCTAGAATTTCGCCGTTATTCACATTTATAACCACGCCAGATACAGCTTTAGCACGGAATTCTTCCATCGCGATTAGCAGCTCATCGTGCAGAATATCTTGCACGCGCACATCCATTGCAAGTTGTAAATCTTCATTATGAGACAGGCTGCGATTGTATTGCATCTCCATTCCAGCAAGACCTTTTCGGTCGCGATCAACATACCCAACGTAATGGCTGGCAATTGATTTTTGTGGATAAATTCGAATGCGATCTTCTTCGAAAATCAGTCCAGCCATTTTTAAATTTTCTGTAGCTTCAACTTGTGACGGAGAAAGATTTCGCCGGATCAAAATCCACTGTTTGTTACTTTTATTTTCTAAGATTTTTTTGAGGATTTCAGCATAAGAAAGATCAGGAAATATCCCAGCAAGACCATGGGCGAGAGCTTGAGGATCTTTGATTAAAACCGAACTGAGATAGAGTGATTTTGTTTTTAAATCGGTGGCGAGGAGAGTATCGTTGCGATCGAAAATATTAGCGCGTTTACCGAGCTTATCCTGGTCGTAAATATTACTAACTGTGCCTTTATCGCCGGTGGTAACGATGAAAATCATGCGCAGAGCAATCAGCACAAAAACAGCAAGAATAAAAAAATAGATGATGGCGAGGCGAGATTTATTCATGGCCACCTTTAGTAGAATTAAACCGCGTTCGCTCCCGAGATGATGTCGATCAATTCTTTTGTAATATTGGCCTGACGAGTGCGATTATAAACCAAGGTCAAATTCTTGATCATTTTGCCAGCATTATTAGTTGCCGCTTCCATTGCCGCCATTCTTGCGCCTTGTTCAGAGGCGCTATTTTCGAGTAAAACATTATAGATCTGCATGGCGAGATTTCTTGGAAGAAGTTCTGATAAAATTTCTTCTTCGCCTGGCTCATAAAGCATCGGCGCTTCAAAACCTATCTCTTCTTCTTTTGAAAAAATTGGCGCCGGGATTATTTGTTTAGCAATTTGCTCTTGAGCAATCGCTGATTTGAATTTGCTGTAAATAACTTCGCAAACATCGAACTGATCTTGATCAAAAAGTTTAATAATTTTCGTGGCCAAATCTTGCGCTACTTGGTAGGTGATTATGTTTTTAAAAATTCCACCAACGTGATCAACTATCTGCTTGCCGTAAGGCGCTTTAAGTTGTTCATAGGCTTTGCGACCGATACAGAAAACTTTTACCTCGCGACCTCTTGATACCAAAGAACCGATGCGACTTTTGGCAAATCTAACTGTGGACCCGTTCAAGCCGCCGCAGAGACCACGGTCAGATGAAATCACTAAAATCAAGTGAGTTTCTCGCCGGCCTTTGCCAGTGAGGAGGGGAAATTTTTCGTTCAAATTTCCACGCACAGAAATATTTGAAGCGAGATTCGCAATTATTTCAGAAATTTTTTCAGCAAATGGACGAGAAGCCTCAACCGCATGCTTCGCTTTTTTGAGGCGAGAAGCCGCAACCATTTTCATTGCCTTAGTCAACTTCTGAGTTGATTTGACTGATTTAATTCTGGTTTTGAGAGTTTTTAGATTTGCCATCTGTCGACTATTTTAGGCTAGCGGTGAGGCCGGCATGGTCCAAATGAGAAGATGGAGCATGATTCAAGAACACAGTCAAAAATTCTTCGATTAAATTTTTAAGTTTTGTTTCGGTCTCGTCAGTGATTTTTTGCTCTTTCTTGATTGAGCTTAGAATTTCTGGATGCGAAGCATGAAGTTTGCGTAAAAATTCTTTTTCAAATCTTGTTACATCTTTCACGGGAACTTGGTCTAGATAGCCTCTCACGCCAACGTAAATCGAAGCAACTTGCTCTTCGAAGCCAATTGGAGAATATTGATTCTGCTTCAAAAGCTCAGTTAATTTGCGGCCTTTATCGAGCAATTTTTGTGTTGATGCGTCGAGGTCAGAACCGAATTGTGAAAAAGCTTCAAGCTCACGGAACTGCGCTAAATCGAGTTTGATCGTTCCAGCAACTTGTTTCATTGCTTTGGTTTGAGCGGCAGAACCAACGCGAGATACTGAGAGACCAACGTTCACAGCAGGTTTAATGCCTTTGTAGAAGAGTTCGGTTTCTAAGAAAATTTGTCCGTCAGTGATTGAGATTACGTTGGTTGGAATATAAGAAGAAACGTCGCCAGCCTGAGTTTCAATAATTGGAAGTGCAGTCAAAGACCCGCCACCCATCGCATCCGACATTTTAGCGGCGCGCTCAAGCAGGCGAGAGTGAACGTAGAAAACGTCACCAGGATAAGCCTCGCGTCCTGGTGGGCGGCGAAGCAGAAGCGACATCTCGCGGTAAGCCACGGCATGTTTAGAAAGATCGTCATAAGCAATTACAGCGTGCATTCCGTTGTCGCGGAAAAATTCGCCAACTGTGCAGCCGGTGTAAGGTGCGAAGAATTGCAGTGCGGCAGATTCAGAAGCGGTGGCGGCAACCACGACTGTGTATTTCATTGCGCCAGCATCTTCAAGGGTTTTAACGATTTGTGCTACGGTCGAACGCTTTTGTCCGATGGCAACATAGATACAGTAAAGTTTTTGCTTCTCGTTATTTTCTTCGTGAGCTTTCGCTTGATTGATGAAAGTGTCGAGGACGATTGCAGTTTTGCCAGTTTGGCGATCGCCAATAATTAATTCGCGCTGACCACGACCGATTGGAATCAAGCTGTCGATTGCTTTTATACCAGTTTGCATTGGTTCGCTAACTGACTGACGAGCAACGATTCCAGGAGCTTTAACTTCTACGCGACGATAAGTTACATCAAGCAACGGACCTTTGCCATCGATTGGATTCCCAAGGGCGTCAATAACCCGTCCAAGCAAGCCTTTGCCAACTGGAACCTCAACAATCTTGCCAGTTCTTTTAACACTAGAGCCTTCCTTAATTGTTTGAGCATCACCAAAAATAACGATACCGACATTATCAGTTTCAAGGTTAAGTGCCATGCCTTTAACCCCAGATTCGAACTCAACGAGCTCGCCAGCTTGCACGTTGTCGAGGCCATAAACTTTTGCGATTCCGTCGCCGACTTTAATTACTTCGCCGACTTCTTTGAGTTCAGCAGCGCTGTGAAAATTTTCGACAGTGCGTTGTAAAATATTGGAAAATTCTTCGACTTTGAATTCCATGTTAGTTGTTGGTTGTTGTTGAGTTAGATTGGTTTAGTTGATTGCGGCGAGGCACTCTTTCTTTAATTTTTCGAGCTGGTTTTTAAGGCTGGCGTCAATTATTTCAGAGCCGACCTTTATTTGAAATCCACCAAGAATTTGCTCCTTAATAGTTTCTCTAATGGCGATTCTTTTCCCGGGGTATTTTTTTTCAATTACAGCTTTAAGACGATCGATTTGAGCCTTTTGAGTCTTAACCGCGCTGATTACTTCAACTTCAAGAATATTTTGATATTGCTTGAATAAACGCGAGAATTCTTCGTAGATCTCTGGAAATAAATTGAGACGACGATTACGTACGATTGAAGCGAAGAAATTTGAAGAAAGTGAGCTTAGGCCAAATTTTTGAGTCACGTCAGAGATAATCTGAGCAAGATCATTTTTGGCAATTACTGGATTTTTAAGTTCGTGAGCGAAGCTCGTGCTAAAATTTTGTTTAAAAACACCAAGCTCGTTAGAGGTTTTCTCAAGTGAATTATTTTTTCTTGCGGCAAGAAACAGCGCTTTGGCGTAGTTTTTGGCGACGACGGAAACTCTTGGCATTAATTATTTAGAAAAAATCTTAGAGGGGTGGAGAAATCAAGGGCGCGCAACGTAAGTTTAAGAAAATAAAATGCAAACTCAGGAACGATGCTTGGTATGACTAGTGCGCATTAACCGGATCAATATTATCATAATAATCCGTGGTCGAAACTGAATCAGAAATTTTTCGTTCTTTTTCGCAAGCGATGTGAAAGAGCGCATCGCCTTTATTAACGAGAGGAAGAAGAGACATGCCAATCACAATTCCAGCTTCGTGAGCTCTTACTAAAGTTTTGTGATCGCCGAGTGGATTGGCGATTTCACTAATCACGTCACCTTTTTTTACTATGTTGCCGAGTTTTATTCTCGGCATGTTGAGCCCGCTATGCGGGGCTCTTAACCAAGAGCTGGAGCGAGTAATAAGAGTTTTTTTACGAGTGATTTTTTGCGGAGACTTAATCATGCCGATCACTTTCATCACGCGCAAAATTCCCTCGACTCCAATCTTGGTATTATTTTCATCGAAGCGCAGCGCCTCTCCAGCTTCAAATAAAATCATCGGAATTTCGGACTGTACCACCGCCGCTCGCAGTGAGCCGTCGCGTAAATCTGAATTAACAATTACTGGCGCGCCGAACGCTTGGGCAAGTTCAAAAGTTTTTTTATGAGAGATGTCAGCGCGAATTTGTGGAAAGTTGCAGCGATGAAAAGCGCCGGTGTGGAGATCAATTCCGAAATCAGATTTCAAAACAATTTCGCGCATAAATTTGTAAGCGAGCTGCGAAGCAAGTGAGCCATTTTTAAGTCCGGGAAAGCAACGATTGAGATCGCGACGATCTGGCAAATAACGCGAGCGATCATTGAAGCCAAAAATATTTACAATCGGAATGACGATCAACATTCCGCAAATATTTTTTAACGCTCTCTGCGCAAGTAAGCGTCGTGTGATTTCAATCCCGTTAATTTCATCACCGTGAATTGTTGAAGAAACAAAAAGTGTCGGCCCATCTTTTTTGCCGCGAATAACTTCGACCGGCATTTTGACATCGGTAAAATCGTAAATACTTCCCATGTCGATATTGATGCGTAGACGCTCGCCACGCTTGATCTCAACGTTGTCGATGGTGAAGTTATTGGCCATTTTTACCTAAAAAAGCGTAGGAAAGAATTTTGTAGCAAAGCTTCGCCGACAAAAAGTCGCACGAGTGTAAGGCCTTGACTGGCGCGAGTTCAACAACATCTGCGCCAACGAAGTTAGAAATTTTCGCGGCTTCGCGAATGATGTCGAGAGCATCTTCCCACATTATTCCGCCTGGTTCAGGAGTTCCAGTTGCTTGCATTAAACTTGAATCAAATCCGTCCAAATCAAAGGTTACAAAAACCGGACGATTTTTTAGCGGAGCCACGATTTTCTTAGCATCCCAACTTCTGCGATCCTTGCCAAAATGCATGTGAATGCGGTGACGATTGGCCTCTAAATAAGGAATCTCGCTCGCAGAAATATTACGGATACCACAAGAAACTAAAGTTGAAATTGGATGATCCATCACTCGACGAAGAGCCGCAGCATGCGAATAATGTTCGCCGTCAAAACCGTCGCGCAAATCGGCGTGAGCATCAAAATGCAAAATTGCTAGATCTGGGTAGCGTTTAACGAAAGGACGAATTGAGCCGGCAGTGATTGAATGTTCGCCACCAAGAATCAGCGGAAATTTTCCAGCCGCTAAAATTTCTTCAGTAATTTTTTCGAGCTGATCCAAAGATTTTGGAACTGAGGCGTAATCAATCTCTGGCTCTTTCATTGTTACCACGCCGTATTTGCGGAATGGCTCGCACCAAAATTCTTCGTCAAAAAGTTCAACTTGTTGCGAGGCTTTAATAATCGCCTTCGGCCCTTTTTTTGTTCCGCCACCGTAGCTTACAGATTTTTCTAAACCAAAAGGAACGACCACAACTTTTGCATCACTTGGCGATTTTAAGTATTTTTCTTCGACTCCTAAGAAGCCTGATTTTTGTGGAACGAGGTTTTTCATTTTAAAATATTTACGTGAGCCATTTTTCTTCCTACGGCAACCTTCTCTTTGCCGTAGAGATGAACTTTAGCACGAGGATTTTGATAAAATTTTGCAAGATTATTCACGTCATCGCCGATTAAATTTTTCATGTAACCGCTTGAGTGAAATGCTGTCGAGCCAAGAGGCAAGCCAGTAATCGCGCGAATGATCTGTTCGAATTGTGAAGTTATGTTGGCGTCCATTGAAAAATGTCCGGAGTTGTGCGGTCTAGGAGCTAATTCATTTACAATAATTTCTTCGCCAATCACAAACATTTCTACCGCTAGAATTCCGATTAAATCTAATTCCTTAGCAATTTTTTCAGAGATTGTTTGCGCCTTTAATATTAAGCTCTCAGAGATTTTTGCTGGGTAGTGACTTTCATCAAGAATACCGTTTTTGTGAATGTTAGTGAGCGGCTCATAAGTTTTAATTTCGCCGTTTTTGCCGCGCGCAACTAAAACAGAAATTTCTGAATCAAACGGGCAAAATTTTTCGAGTATCATTTCTTGCGATCCAGTTTGAGGCAATGACTGGTAAGCTTCCAAGACATGTTGTCCTTTGCCATCGTAACCCATTGTGGCAGTTTTTAGAATTCCTTTTTTGAATTTTTTTAGATTTTTGGAAAAATTTTCTGTCGCGAATTCAGCTGTTTTAACGCCGATCGAATTAAGAAATTTTTTTTCTAAGATTCGGTTCTGAGTAATTTTTAAAACTTGTGGTTTCGGACAAAGTTCAACTTGTGAGGCTAGGTATTCACAGGTTTTGAAAGGAATATTTTCAAATTCAAATGTAGTAATATCGACGCTTTGGGCAAATTTTTTCAGCGCATTTTTGTCGGAATAATCTGCAACAATTGTTTGATTAGTTACAAAACTTGCCGGCGAATTTTCTTGGTCGGTAAAAATAACAGTTCGAAACCCAAGTTGGTGCGCAGCAAAGCAGATCATGCGCCCGAGTTGTCCACCGCCAATGATTCCAATTGTGTGAATTTTTTTCATTCGTAAAAAATGTGAAGGAAAGATTTTCAAAAATTCTACCTCGCCCCTTACCCAAAAGTGAATTAATTTATGAGTGACCAAGAAGTAGAGCAAATTTTATCAGACGAAAGTAACTATCTAAACAAGCTGCGCGTGATTGTTGATAAGATGATAGAGGAGGAGAATCTGATCGTAAATAATCTACTTAATCCGACAGAAGACATTTTAACCAAAGGTCAAAAA
Organism: uncultured Alphaproteobacteria bacterium; assembly: GCA_903870105.1. Taxonomy (GTDB): domain Bacteria; phylum Pseudomonadota; class Alphaproteobacteria; order Rickettsiales; family UBA1997; genus UBA2645. Next base: position 10,338 of record CAIQBQ010000006.1, read on the forward strand.
ATTTCTGATAAGGTCGCAAGTTTTGGTGGAAGCTGGAAATTCATCGCTTCTTTTTTCGGAGTGTTGGCCCTGTGGATTGTCTTTAATATTTTAATGGCCACAAAGGCTTTTGATCACTACCCATTTATTCTGCTTAATCTTTTTCTTTCTTGCATCGCTGCATTACAAGCGCCGGTAATAATGATGAGTCAAAATCGTCTCGAAGAGAAGGATCGCAAGCGCGCGGAGAACGATTATTTAATAAATTTGAAGGCTGAAATGCAGATAAGAAGTTTGCATCAGAAAATCGATCTCTTGTTAGAAGATCAGATCAAAACATTGTTTGAGTCTCAGGCGCAGCAGTTGGTTTTGTTAAAGGGAATCGATACTAAAATAAGAGAGAAATAAAATGATTAAGATCAGAAAATCCAATGAGCGCGGTTTTGCAAATCACGGCTGGCTCAGATCTTTTCATACATTTTCTTTCGCTGATTATTATGATTTGAATCACATGCATTTCGGAAATTTGCGCGTGATCAACGAAGATTTTATTAGTGCTGGAGCCGGATTTGGCAAGCATCCGCACAATAACATGGAAATTATTACCTACATAATCTCTGGCTCACTCGCGCACAAAGATTCAATTGGAACTGCCTCAACAATTTTGCCTGGCGAAGTGCAAATTATGAGCGCCGGAACTGGTGTTTTTCATTCAGAATTTAATCACGAAAAAAGTCGCGAAACCCATTTGCTGCAAATTTGGATTTTGCCCAAAGTAAAAGAAATCGCGCCGCGTTACGATCAAAAATCTTTCAGTGGCGAATTTACTCTTGTTGTATCTGGTTCGGGACGTGACGGATCGCTTCAAATAAATCAAGATGCAGAGATTTTTGTCGGTAAATTTTCTGCTCAAAAAACCTTTGATTTTGTAGTAAAAAAAGATCGAAAGATTTGGATTCAAATCGTTTCTGGAAAAATTTCTGTGAATGGCGATACCTTCGAGAGCGGCGATGCGGCGGCGATAGAAAATGAATTAGAACTTAAAATAACAGCAGAAGAAAATTCTGAGTTTTTGTTGCTTGATCTCTAGGGCCTTCATTCTTGCCTGGGGCTGGTCCCGGATTAGCGAACTCGGAGCAAGAATTGTCATTTCTTAATTGCCACCTGCGCGGGCAATGAAGGACCTGAGTTTAATCCTTAGAATCTTTTTGTGCGCCGATGGCAATAAGGCGATTTGCCATTTCTGGTGTAGTAGTTTTGGTGGTAAAGTTCTGCGGTCCAAAACTGTGTTGCGGGGAATAATTTGGTGGCGATCTTCATCCCTTTTTCTTCAAGAATTTTGATTAATTTTTCAGCGATTATTTTTTGATTTTCGTTCGTGTAAAAAATTGCCGAAAGATATTGTGGGCCGAGATCAGGACCTTGCCCATTTTCTTGTTCAGGATCGTGAATTTCAAAAAATAATTTTGCTAAATTCTCAAAATTATTTTCACGACGATCAAAAATTACTTCTACAGCTTCGAGATGCCCAGACTGTTTGCTACAAACTTCTTCGTAAGTTGGATTTTCGATGTGACCACCAATGTAACCAGAGAGAGCTGATTTAACACCTTTGGCCTGTTTAAAAAAATATTCCACTCCCCAAAAACAGCCGGCGGCGAAAAGGGATTTTTCAAAATTTTCGTCGAATTTTTCTGCGACGAAATCGAGCGAAATTGAATTAACACAATGGCGCGTGTTCTTGGTGGTAAAGCCTTCGCCGTGAAAAACGTGACCCAAATGTCCGTCACATTTTTTGCAGATAATTTCCACTCTGCGACCGTCGGCATCGGTAATTTTTTTTACCGAATCAGAAATTTCATCGTCAAAGCTCGGCCAGCCGCAGCCAGAGTCAAATTGATCGATGCTTGAAAAAAGTTCAGTTCCGCATTGTTTACACAAATATTTTCCGCGACGATTATTTTCGTAGAATTCCCCGCTAAAGGGTGATTCGGTTCCTTTGTACAGAATTACACGTTTTTCTGCTTCAGTAAGTTTTTTCATAAATGCCTCAAAAATTTCAGACTCTCAAGAAAGCGAAACGACTTAAGAAGTCTTCAAGAAAATGGTTGTTGCGTCAAATAAATGATCCATTTGTTGAGCGCGCAAGAATAGAAGGGTGGCGTTCGCGCGCGGCTTTTAAAATCATTGAAGTCGATCAAAAATTTAAGATTTTTAAAAAAAGAAAAATCGTTGTCGATCTTGGCGCGGCACCGGGCGGTTGGTCGCAATATGCAGTTTCAAAAGTTGGCGAAGGAAATGTTGTTGCGCTAGATTTATTGCCAATCGATCCCTTGCCAGGAGTAAAGTTTTTTGTTGGTGATTTCATGGAATTAGATGCTGCAGAAAAAATTATTTCTTTGCTCAAAACTATTCCTTACAACCGAGGCGGAAGATGCGATGCAGTTATTAGCGACATGGCCGCAAACACTACGGGAGATCATCAAATGGATCACATGCGAATTGTCGATTTGCTCGAAGAATCACTAAATTTTGCTGAGAAAATTTTGAATGATGGCGGATGTTTTGTCGGGAAAATTTTCCAAGGAGGAGATTCGGGCGAGATCTTGCTCAAGCTCAAAAAGAGCTTCTCAACGGTAAAGTATTTTAAGCCAGATTCGTCGCGCAAAGATTCGTCGGAAACTTATTTGGTGGCACTGGGTTTTAAGAAAGGCGACAAGAGCGAGGGTTAGTTGAATTAATGTGTATTTTGACGTTTTTATTCAGATTTTTTTTGTGCAGAATTGGCGGGAATCAATTTGTAAGGACAGTCACTTTTTTCGCCGGGTTTGTAGATTTTGTGAATGCATTTTTCGCCAAAAAATCCTGGACTAAGGGTATTTTTTTCTAAGATTGTGCAGCTTCCTAGGGCTAGCATAAGTAAGGTTTTAAGCAACATTGCCGCCGGAAATAATTACTAAAATTTTTTGATTTTTTTCTTGAGGATTATTTACCAAGAATTGCTTTGCGCCAGCAATAGCAAGGGCCGAAGTCGGTTCAATTTTTTGCCGCAAACTTTCTGATAATTTTTTCTGCCAAAAAATTATTTCCTCTTCGGAGATTTCTAGAATTCCATCGATCTGCTTGAGATATTGAAAACAAATCTCGGAAGTGGCTAGAGTTCTGGCGCCGTCAGCGATTGTATTTGGAGTATCTTCAAATCCGACAATTTTTCTTTCGCGTACTGATCGCGCTACATCATTGGCACTCAAGGGTTCGCAGGCAAATATTTTTGCTTTTGGCGACAGATTCTGCGCTGCTAAAAAACATCCAGAAATTAATCCGCCACCACCGCAAGGAGCAAAAATTGCATCGACCTCGCCAATTTCTGCAAGCGCCTCAAGAGCAGCTGTACCTTGACCAGAGATCACATTTGCATCACCAGAAGTATGAATAAAAACATAGCCATCCTTTTGTTTTTCTAATGCTTGCGCATTTACGTCAGATCTTTTTTCAAGCAAAATAACTTCCGCTCCTAAATTTTTTACTGCGGCAATTTTTAGTGGCGAGGCCTTGTTAATCATGTAGATTAAAGCCTTGATGCCGAATTTTTTGCA
>CAIQBQ010000007.1 GCA_903870105.1 uncultured Alphaproteobacteria bacterium
ATCAGAGAAAGAATTAACGTAAAATCGTTTGGCATTTTTTAATACATGTTGTCATCTTAAAGGGTGTAAAAATCACTAAATTTCCTCAAAACAATTACCATAAAACTATCATTTTTTATCATCTCCGCAAAGGCGGGGATTAAGAATGGTGAGTTCTTTACAAAAAACAGTTTAATAATATTTCCTCAAAAACATGAAAATAAACTTCGCCTCGCAAATCGGTAATTCTTTGTCTCAAGTTTTACCAAGGGTTTTAGTTTTAACTGAAGAAGAGGTTAAAAAATCTACTTCCAAAGCAGTTAAATTTGCTAAAGAAAATTTCTCCTTCGAAGGAAAATTTGGTCAGTCCGCTTTAGTTTCCGAAACGGTTTTGATTGGCGCTGGAATAGCAAAAAAAGTTGATGAGCTCGCTCTCCAAAAAATTGGCTCAAGCGTTGTTGCCTTTTTGAATTCAGTAAAAATCAAACAAGCTGTGGTTTTATTTGAATCAGAAGATCTTGCGCAAGTCGCTTTTGGCGCGCTTTTACAGTCTTACCGCTTCAACAAATATTTCGAAAATAAAAAGAAAGACAAAGAGCTTAAGCTCGAATCGTTAACTTTTGTTACCTCAGATTCTTCTAAGGTTCAGAAAGAATTTGCGCCGCTAAAAATTCTTGCAGAAAATATTTTCTTTGTTCGTGATTTAGTCTCTGAGCCCGCCAATGTCTTGCATCCAGAAAGCTATGCCGAGATTTGTGAAACTTTAAAAAAAGACGGTTTAGAAGTTCAGGTTTTTGGCGAAGCAGAAATGACAAAGCTCGGCATGCATTCTTTACTTGGCGTTGGTCAAGGCAGTTACAAAGAATCAAAAATGGTTATTCTCAAATGGAATGGCGGCAAAAAAGGTGAAGCGCCTTTGGCTTTTGTTGGCAAGGGAGTCACTTTCGACACTGGCGGAATTTCAATCAAGCCATCAGCCAACATGGAAGACATGAAAACTGACATGGGCGGAAGTGCTGTCGTTGTTGGTTTACTGCGCAACCTCGCGCAACGTAAGGCAAAAGTTAACGTCGTCGGCGCGATTGGTTTAGTAGAAAATATGCCCTCAGGAAATGCGCAGCGCCCAGGTGATGTTGTGCGCTCAATGTCGGGTCAAACAATAGAAGTGATCAATACTGACGCGGAAGGAAGGTTAGTTCTAGCTGACGTTCTTCACTACACCAATACGAAATTCAAACCAAAATTCATCGTTGATTTAGCGACCTTAACTGGTGCAATCATTGTCGCTTTGGCTGATGTTTATGCTGGATTATTTTCCAACGATGACGAGCTCGCGAAAAAAATTGAAAGCTGTGGACTTAAGGTTGGCGAGCGCGCATGGCGCCTTCCACTCGGCGAAGAGTACGACGAAATGATTAATTCCGACATCGCCGATATGAAAAACGTTGGCTCTGGCCGCGGTGCTGGTAGCACAACTGCAGCACAATTCCTTAAGCGTTTCGTTGGCGAAACAAAATGGGCACATCTTGACATTGCTGGCGTTGCCTGGAGAGGAAAGGGCGACGCGATGGCAGTCAAGGGCGCTAGTGGCTACGGAGTCAGACTCTTGAATGAGTTGGTAAAAACTTACGAAAAATAATCAGCTTCCGTCGGTCGACTGGCAGAAAAAAAATCATCAAATGAAAAAATTACTAATTCGCGGCGGTAGAAGACTTGAAGGTGTTGTTGATATCGCTGGCGCAAAAAATGCCGCTCTACCTTTAATGGTGGCGGCATTTTTGACTGACGAGAAGCTTACTCTAACAAACGTTCCACAAGTTTCTGACATTGCAACAATGGCGAATTTGCTCGAGAATCTGGGCATTGAAATTTCTTTCGACGGGTCAGACCCAGAACTCGGCGAGCAATGCCGAGTAATGGTTTTGAATGCAAAAAATGTTTCTGCCAATCCAGTCGCTCCTTACGATTTAGTGCGAAAAATGCGCGCTTCGATTTTTGCGCTAGGCCCCTTGCTGGCAAGATGTGGTAAAGCAAAAATCTCTCTACCCGGTGGCTGTGCAATCGGCACGCGCCCCGTAGATTTACACTTGAAGGCGATGGAAAAGCTTGGTGCAAAAATCGAACTTTCTGGCGGTTACATTAATGCCGTAGTTGACGGGCGTTTGCGTGGCGCAGAAATTCATTTTGAAAAAATAACAGTAGGCGCAACCGAAAGTGCAATGATGGCCGCAACTTTGGCCGAAGGTGAAACTGTTTTAAGTAACGCCGCTTGCGAGCCGGAAGTTATCGACTTAGCGAAATGTTTACGTGCGATGGGCGCAAAAATTACCGGCGAAGGAACTTCGCGCATTGTAATCCAGGGCGTTGAAAAACTTCACGCAGCACGTCACCGCATTGTTGCTGATCGCATTGAGGCCGGAACCTACGCCATTGCAGCCGGAATTACTGGTGGAAAAATTAAGCTACGCGGCGTTGAGCCTTGGGTAATTTCAAGTTTTAAATCAGAATTAGAACAAGCTGGCCTTATCTTCAAAGAGGTTGGCGAAAATGAAATTGAAGTTACGCGAAGCTCAGAAATGATTCGTTCTGTTAACATTTCCACTCAACCTTTCCCGGGCTTTCCAACCGATATGCAAGCTCAGTTTATGGCCCTAATGACCTTTGCCGACGGCACCTCAACCATCGAAGAAACTATCTTTGAAAATCGCTTTATGCACGTAATGGAATTACAGCGCATGGGTGCTAATATTGAATCACACGGCAATTTCGCCGTTGTCAAAGGTGTGAAAAAAATGACTGGTGCTGAAGTGATGGCAACAGACCTTCGCGCCTCTGTTTCTTTAGCTCTAGCAGCCTTGGCATCGGAAGGTGAAACCGCAATTAACCGCCTTTACCATCTTGAGCGCGGCTATGAAAGATTAGCTGAAAAATTAATCGCCTGCGGTGCCGACATTAAGGTTCTCTACTAAATCACAACGACACTAAATATGCCGGCCAACATCAAATTTTTTGAATTGAAAAAAATTCGCTCAAACTTGGATTTGGCAAGATCTCAACACCAAAAAATACAAAAATCTTAAAGATCTAAAAAACAAAATTTTTTAAAAAATCGTAAAATTGCTAAACAAAAAAGAGAGTAATTGTGCGTAAAAGCCGTAAAGCAATTGAGAAGAAAACTGGTAAAAAATAATCTCTAAAATCAACGCAGCCTAGCTGCAAATTTGTTAAAATGTTTCAACTAATCGCAAAGAAAATTTTTGGGTCAGTAAATGACCGTGTCGTGAAATCGCTACTTCCAGAAGTAGAAAAAATTAATGCGCTTGAGGCGCAAATTTCTCTTCTTTCTGACGAGCAGTTAAGGGCCAAGACGGATGAGTTTAAAAATCGTCTAAAGGCTGGAGCGCCTCTTGATTCATTGTTACATGAAGCATTTGCTGTCGTTCGCGAGGCATCTAAACGCACTCTTAACATGCGTCATTTTGATGTGCAAATGATTGGTGGAATGGTGCTGCATCACGGCAAAATCGCAGAGATGAAAACGGGGGAGGGCAAAACTTTAGTCGCTACTCTTCCTTGCTACCTCAATGCCTTGACGGGTAAAGGTGTTCATGTGGTTACAACGAATGATTACCTAGCGAGACGAGATTCTGAATGGATGGGCAAGATTCATGAATTTTTGGGATTGACGGTGGGCTGTCTCACCAATGACCTCGACGATGAAGGCCGTAAAGCTGCTTATGCTTGTGACATCACTTACGCCACTAATAACGAGCTCGGCTTTGATTACTTGCGCGACAACATGAAATTTGCGCGTGAGCAGATGGTGCAACGTCCGCAGAACTTTGCGATTGTTGATGAGGTTGACTCAATTTTAGTTGATGAGGCACGCACGCCATTAATTATTTCTGGTCCGACTAACGACAATTCAAAACTTTATGAAGAAATCGATAGTCTGATTCCTCGCCTTGTCGCGACAGATTTTCAGCTTGAAGAGAAAGATCGGGGAGTTTTTTTGACTGAGTCGGGTATCGAGTCAGTAGAAAAAATGCTCAAAAATTCTGGCACGATTACTGAAGATTCTTCACTTTACGATCCGTTGAATATTCAGCTCGTGCACCACGTGAATCAAGCGCTAAAAGCTCATAAAATTTTCAAAAGCGAGACAGATTATATCATTAAAGATGGCTCAATCGTCATCATCGATGAATTCACCGGACGCATGCAAGAAGGTCGTCGTTTCTCAGACGGTTTACATCAAGCACTTGAAGCAAAAGAAGGTGTTAAGGTGCGCAACGAAAACCAAACTCTCGCTTCAATTACTTTTCAAAACTTTTTCCGTCTCTACAAAAAATTGGCCGGAATGACTGGCACGGCTTCAACCGAAGCGGTTGAATTCGAAGAAATTTACGGACTACGCGTGGTTGAAATTCCAACTAACCAAAAAGTTACGCGTAAAGATGAAGATGATGAAATTTACAAAAACGAAGCGGGAAAATACTCGGCAATAATCAAGTCAATCGAAGAGGCACACGCGAAGAAGCAGCCTATTCTAGTTGGCACAGTGAGCATCGAAAAATCTGAATTTCTTTCAAGGCTTTTGAAGTCTCACAAACTTCCTCACCAAGTTTTGAACGCGAAGTATCACGAGCAAGAAGCAGAAATTATTTCTCAAGCCGGAAAGCCGGGTGCGATTACGATTGCAACCAACATGGCCGGGCGCGGAACCGACATCATGCTTGGCGGAAATCCGCAAAGCGAAGAAGATAAAAAAATCGTAATTGCTGCGGGTGGGCTTTACGTTCTTGGCACAGAAAGGCAC
>CAIQBQ010000008.1 GCA_903870105.1 uncultured Alphaproteobacteria bacterium
CAGTGCGCTTCATCAATCGCGAAAAGTGAAATTTTTGTGCGCGAAAGTAGCTCGATAAATTCTTCAGTAAGTAAGCGCTCAGGAGCAACGTAAAGAAGGTCTAACTTATTTTCTGCGAGCAGATTTTTCGTCTCTAAAATCTCTCTAAAATCAATATTAGAATTAATCGCCGCCGCACTCACACCAAGTTGATTCAACGCACTGACTTGATCTTGCATCAAAGCAATCAGCGGCGAAATCACGATCGCCACACCATCCAAACATAGAGCTGGAATTTGATAACAAAGCGACTTGCCGCCGCCCGTTGGCATCAAGACAAAAGCATTTTTTCCGGCAATTACTCTGTCGATTATTTTTTCCTGCTCACCACGAAATTCACCGTAGCCGAAGATTTTTTTTAGGAGTTTTTTTGGGGTTGGGCTCATTGATTAATTTGGTGAATGCTTCGCTTCTCCGAGATCCTTGCCCAGGCTTGGATCAAGGAAGCATCAAACAATTACGATTTGAAAACTTGTTTGAAAATATGATCCACATTTTTGGTGTGGTAAGTCATGTCAAAAATTTCTTCGAGCTTTTGCGGAGTTAGTTTTTGTGAAACTTCTGGATCATTTTTTAGCAGCTCCAAGAAGCTTTTTGCTTCTCCAGACCAGATTTTCATCGCGTTAGTTTGAACGATTTTGTAAGCATCTTCACGCGAGATTTTTGCATCGAAAATTAAGGCCAAAAGCACGCGTTGTGAAAAAACTAAACCACCGAGTTGATCGAGATTTCTCTGCATATTTTTTTCATGCACGACGAGATTATCGATTAATCCAACTAAGCGATTAAGCGCAAAATCTAGCGTCACTGTAGCGTCGGGAGCAATCATGCGCTCAACCGAAGAATGCGAAATGTCGCGCTCGTGCCAAAGAGCAACATTCTCAAGCGCAGGAACAACGGCGCTTCGCACGATTCTTGCCAAACCAGTTAAGTTTTCGCTAAGAACAGGATTGCGTTTGTGCGGCATTGCTGACGAGCCTTTTTGGCCTTTCGAGAAAAATTCTTCCGCTTCCAAAACTTCCGTTCTTTGTAAGTGACGAACTTCGATTGCGAGATTTTCTACAGAAGAAGCAATCACGCCCAAGGCTGCGAAATAAGCGGCGTGACGATCCCTTGGAATTACCTGACTTGAGATTGGCTCTTCATCCAAACCAAGTTTTTCGGCGACATATTTTTGCACGAATGGATCAACATTAGCAAAAGTTCCAACCGCACCAGATATGGCACAAACCGATATTTCTTCTTTGGCAACCTTGAGTCGTTTTAGGCTTCTTTCAAACTCAGCGTAAAAGCGAGCGAGCTTTAATCCAAAAGTCACCGGCTCAGCGTGGATGCCGTGCGAACGCCCAACACAAACTGTATTTTTATGTTCAAATGCACGTTTTTTTAATGCAGCAAGAAGACGCTCGAGATCATCAATCAGAATATCAGAAGCTTGTGCAAGCTGAGCAGAAAGGCAGGTATCAAGCACATCAGAACTGGTCATTCCGTAATGAACAAAACGCGAATTTTCTCCGACCAATTCCGCCAAGTGCGTGAGAAATGCGATAACGTCATGCTTAGTTACAGACTCAATTTCATCAACGCGATTGGCGTCAAATTTTCCACCAGATTTTAGAAAATTTTCGCGAATGCGTATCGCCGTTCCTTTCGGCGCAACACCTAATTCTTCAAGTGCTTCGAGCGCATAAATTTCAATGTCGAACCAGATATTATATTTGTTTTCCTGTGACCAAATTTTGACCATTTCAGGACGTGAATAGCGAGGTATCATCGGCGTTAAAAATTATTGAAGAAGAGCATCGAGCCAAGCAGATCGACGGGGTTTATTTTTTTTTGAAAGAGTAGGCAGAAAAATGCGGATAAGCAGATTGCTGGCGCGAATGGGAAGGTTGAGTCTTTTTTGAATTTTTGCCAGAGTCCACCAAACAAAACTCCAAAGACTCCGCTGAGTAACATGAAGGTGAGAATATTTTTTGTACCAAGCATGAATCCGGCGATGAAAAAGAATTTGATGTCGTCAATTCCGAGCGCGTCAACTCCGGCGGCAAAATGAAAAAATATCCAAAGCGCAATTCCCGAACCTAGAAAAAGAAAAGCGTCTGGAATATTGGCCAATACTGCTTCTGTGCCGCCTTGCATTATTAGAGAAATC
>CAIQBQ010000009.1 GCA_903870105.1 uncultured Alphaproteobacteria bacterium
CAAAAAATCGTTGAAGATTTTGGTCAGGAAAACAAGCCTGTTCGATTATTAATTTGTTCTGACGTGGCGTCAGAGGGCATTAATTTACATTATTTGAGTCATCGTATGGTGCATTTTGATATCCCGTGGTCATTGATGATTTTTCAGCAACGAAATGGGCGTATTGATCGTTATGGTCAAGAATACACGCCGCATATCATTTATTTGATGACGGATTGTGATAATGAAACCATCAAAGGCGATAACCGTATTTTTGAAGTGTTGATTGAAAAAGATGAGCAAGCGACTTTAAACATTGGTGATCCGTCTGTTTTTATGGGTGTTTATGACAGTGATAGCGAAGAAGCCATGACTGCTCAAGCCATTGAAAGTGGTACAGCTGATAGTTTTGAACAGCAATTAGACAGCAACGCCGAAGCGTTTGATTTATTTTCTCAAGATTGGTTTGCCGCAACGCCTGAAGAAGAAATAGTCGCTAATCCTTTAGATGAAACTTCAGCAATGCCAAGCCTTTTTGCTTCAGATTTTGATTATTTGGCAAAAGGTATTCAACGGCTTGCAGAAAAAGAACAGCGTGATCGCATCACGCAAATTGAAAAAGATGAAAGTAAAGAGCGTATTGCTTTTACTGCTCCGCAAAGTTTAGAACACCGTTTTAAATCCTTGAGCAAAGAAATTTATCCAAAAGATGGACATTTCATTTTGTCTGCTAAAAAAGAAGCGATTTATGAAGCGATAAAAGAAAGTCGGCAATCTGAAAATAGTTGGGCAAATGTGCATTATCTTTGGGAATTACACCCCGTTTTCTCTTGGCTAAATAACAAAGTAGCAAGTGGGCTAAAACGTCAACAAGCTCCTGTGATTGTCGCAGGGAATAAACTCGAAAAAGATGAAATTATTTACATCACCTACAGTTTAATTCCCAATCAAAAAGGACAGCCTTTAATTCAACGCTGGTTTGGCGTGCGTTTTATTTTAGGGCAATTTAACGCCTGCGAAGATTTAGAAAGTATTTTGAATCGCACAGGTTTAAAAAAAGGTTTGCCTAATTCGGGTAATGATTCAGAAAAATTATCGACTTTGAAAACGCATTTGCCTGACGTGGTTTCTCAAGTCAAAAAACAAATGACGCAATTGAGAAAACACTTTGAAGATGAAAATCGTCCGAAATTAAATGCTCAGTTGGAAAAACTCAAAGTTTTGGAATCAAAACATTTTGAACAGCTCGATTTAGTTACGCTTTTGGGAAATCAACGTGAAGAAGAGCGCAAAGCTATTCACAGTCGTTTTGAAGAATATCGTCAATGGGTCAATGACAGCATGAACACTGAAGATAATCCTTATATTCAAATCGTTGCGGCAATTGTCCCCGCTTAATTTTTTCACAGGAATACGCAATGTCACTCGATTTAACAGGCATTACTAACGAAAACGAATACTACAGTCATCATTATTTGTCTGCGATTTTTGAAGGGGATTTAAAAGAAACGTTTGCCCAATGGCAAGCAATGGAAGACGATTACCGCGAAAGCCTTAAATTAAACGGTGAAAAAGGCGACACTTTTTCTCCAAAACGGGCGGCTTGGATTCGGTTGCGTTCGTTGTCACAAGATTTTGCCCGTTTGCAAAATCAGCTCGAAAAAGAGCGTGATTTATCAGAGCGTTTAACTCTGCAAAATGCTTTCTTGGCTAAATTAGTGAACGCGCTCGGTTTTGATTGGCAACCGACAATGAAAAATGTCGGTGATTTTGGAGAAATTCCTGTTCTTTCAGAAGTTGCAAACGGGTTAAATCCTGCGTTGTGGGCGATTGGTGTGTTAAACGGATTGGAAGATAAAGACGATCCGTTGAATTTGAAATTGCTTAAAGAGCAATGGTTAGTTGACCATGAAGCCACGCCAGCTTTGCTTGAATTAACCTGTGAAAATTTCATCAACAAAGTGATTTTTGGTTTAGATAATCCGCCGCGTTGGGTGTTGCTTATCAGTGACGCGCAATTATTGCTGATTGACCGTAGTAAATGGCATGAAAAACGATTATTGCGTTTTGATTTAACCGAAATTTTCGGACGGCGTGAAGATAGCAC
>CAIQBQ010000010.1 GCA_903870105.1 uncultured Alphaproteobacteria bacterium
AAATATTTTTTTCATCCTCTGCGCCCCTAAATATTGAATTTATTGGCCTTCACAAAGAAATGAATTATCTCGGCTGGATTAATGATTTTTTGATGACGATTTTTTTTTTACTGATTGGCTTGGAGCTAAAAAAAGAAATTTTAATCGGAGAGCTTTCAACGAAGCGTAAATTAGCCCTACCAGCAATCGCCGCACTTGGCGGAATAATCTTTCCAATTCTGATTTTCTTTTTGTTTAATTTTAATCATCCAGAAAACATGCGCGGCTTCTCTATTCCGGCCGCCACAGACATTGCCTTCGCTTACGGGGTAATGTCGCTTTTTGGCAAAAGATTTTCTAATTCACTCAAAGTTTTTTTAGTTGCACTTGCGGTGCTAGATGATCTCGCAGCGATTTTGATCATTGCCTTTTTTTACTCACACGACCCAAACCTCTCTTACATCGCCCTTGCTTTTATCGCTTTACTTGGGCTCGGTCTTCTCAATTTTTTTAACTCCAAAAAAATCCATCTGTACCTTATTTTAGGATTTTTTTTGTGGTTGATGATTTTAAAATCCGGAGTTCACCCGACCATATCCGGCATAATTTTAGCTTTATTTATTCCTCTTCGAGTTGGAAATAAATCGCCACTTTCCCAGCTTGCTCACAAAATTTCTCCAAGCGTAAATTTTTTAATCTTGCCAATCTTCGCATTCGCTAATGCCGGAGTTCCATTGCAAAATTTTTCTACCGATCTTTTTACGCGGCCTCTAATCCTCGGGATTGCTTGCGGACTATTTTTTGGCAAACAAATCGGGGTAATGTTTTTTAGTTTTCTTGCGGTAAAATTTAACATTGCGCATCTGCCGCGCGGCACAAGTTGGTCGGAATTCTACGTCGTAGCAATCCTTACTGGCATTGGATTCACAATGAGTTTGTTCGTTGGGTCGCTTGCTTTTACAGAAAACAATTCAGCCAACAACTTTATGCTTGATGAAGTAAAAATTGGCGTGATCTGTGCATCATTTTTTTCAGCAATATTTGCAACTGCTGTAGCTTTTAGCTTCAAAACAAGACAAAGAAATTATTAACACTTGAACAGTAAATAACTGCTTTTAACCAGTTCACATTTCCTCAGCTCTAATATTAGGAAAATTATCTCTCTCCGTATTACTCAAACGAAAATCTCAACAAAATGAATAAGCGCAAGTCAAAAACATCTACAGCATTTTCGCTGATTGAGCTGTCAATTGTAATCCTGATCGTTGGCATAATTGTCGCAGGAATAACTCAAGGTTCTCGATTGGTTAGAAATTCTAAGTTGAAATCAGCGCAAAACCTAACCGCAAGCTCTCCAGTAGCTGGCATAAGAAGCGTCTCTCTTTGGCTTGAATCTACACAAGATACTAGTTTTCCTGAATCTTTAGATGACGAGGCCAGTCTTCTTCAATGGAACGATTCAAATCCACAAGCTCCATCTAAATTATTCGCCGTTCCCGCTGCCGGTGTTACTACATCTGGATCTACAGCAATTAAATATGATTCTGATGGCATTAATGGCCTACCGTCAATTAAGTTCAATGGTACCAACACAACCGCCGGGATTCTTTCCTTATCAACATCCTCAACTACTCTAACGCCATCTCCGATAGCCACTACCGCCGATCCCAATAATGCTAACGCCTTCACCGCATTTATGGTTTATAAGCTAGATGAAAGTGCAAGTGGCGCTGACTATACCGTGCTTTATAATGGAACAGCTGCTTCTGACGGATGGGGATATTTTAGAGACAGCGCCGTAGCCAATAAAAGAACTATCCAGATTGGCACTACTAAAGCATTAGCGACTACGAGTATTCTAACAAACCCAGAAATTGCCACAATTACCTATTCTGGCTATAATGCTTCAAGCTCTAATCCAGGAACTAAAACCACTTATCTCTATATCAATGGCGGATTTGTCACCATTGCTGACAACACTATTTCTGGTAATAATGGACAAAGAACTGGAGCCTCGGCAACTACAGTGGTTGCTCCCACCGCTAACTTATTCATCGGCGGAACAACTTCTGCAACAAAAGCTTGGAAAGGACTCATTTCTGAAATCATCATTTTCGATGTAGTTCTTAAGAACCAAGATCTTAAAGATGTTGCGAGCTATTTGGGCAAAAAATACAGCATCCCACTTCAATAAAAATCTTAGTTAATTTTTTCTAACTAAACCGAGTCTCTTGAAAAAGAGGCTCGGTTTTTTTATGCTTATAAAAACCGCGATTCTAAATCTACAAATTCTTCCTCGACATGAAATCGATTTTAAAATACATTCTTAGAAATGGTTTGCGTGACCGCCTATATCTTGGTCTGCTCATTACTCTTATTGCTTCCTTTTCGATCTCGATCTTTCTTGGTTCAACCGCTCTTGTGGAACAACAACACAGCACCGCTGCTTATATTGCTGGATCATCCCGTGCAATTCTTGCTATTGGCATGATTCTTTTTGTTTGCCTAAGCGTAAATCGCGCTTTCGAAAACAAAGAAGTTGAATTCATCCTATCGAAATCAATCTCGCGCGAACAATTTATTCTTGGATATCTCGTCGGATTTTTTCTCTCTGTTTTTATAATTTTTTTACCTTTGGTTATTACAATCGCAATTGTCACCAAACCAGCATTGTTTGGTCTTACAATTTGGTCGATTAGCCTACTTGCTGAACTTTTAATTGTTATTTGCTTCGCTCTTCTCGCTTCAATGATTCTAAAAAATTCTTTCTCCGCGATCATGGCTTCTTTTGCTTTTTACATGATGTCGCGATTGATGGGAATGTTTGTAATGGCGATCGACTTACCAGAAGATTTTGCTGTCGCTAAAAATCACATTCTTTCCGTAAGTTTAAAAATTCTTTCTGCTGTTTTTCCTCGCCTTGATTTATTTTCGCAAAGCTCATGGCTTGGCTATGGAATCAAAGATTTCGAAAGCCTCAAAATAATCGCGATTCAGTCTTTGATCTACATTCCACTAATGATCTTTATGTCATTCCATGACTTCAAACGTAAGCAGTTCTAATGAGTCCGCGCTACTTTTTTCATCTCTACTCTCACAAAATTTTCTTCTGGCTTTTTGTTCTAACTTTCGGCTGTCAGATTTTTTTCTGGAAATCTACTGAGAAATTCCGTGCCGATTTTGACATAATTCCGCCCGCACCGAATAAATATCTAATCTCTGCAATGTCTCTTGGCGACAATGAATTCTTATTCCGCGCCTTATCTCTGCGATTTCAAAATTCTGGCGATATTTTTGCCGGCTTTGTTGCCTTAAAAGATTACGATTATTCTCGAGTTTACCAATGGATGAAGATGCTCGACACCCTCAACTCAGAATCACGCATAACGCCAGCTCTTGCCGCTTACTACTATTCACAAACTCAAAATCGTAATGACAGTCTTCGAGTTGTTGATTATCTTGACGAGCATTCCTCTGCAAATATTGACGCAAACTGGTGGTGGCTATTCCAGGCAATTTACCTTGCCAAACGAGCAGGAGATTTTGATCGCGCCTTGGAATTAGCAAAAAAATTAGCACAAAATAATGCTTCAGATGCACCGCTCTGGACCAAACAAATGCCAGCCTTTATCAGCGAAGAAATGGGCGATGGCTGCTTAGCATTTCAGGTGATTTCAAAATTAATCGCCGAGAGTGAAAATGGCGAAAGACAAATCTCCGCCGAAGAAATGAATTTTATGCGCCACTTTATTTCCGAACGCTTGCGCCACCTCAAAACAGGAAAATTCGATCCAAGAAAATGTTCAAAAAAATTATAGCCGAAGCTTTGCGCGAAGATTGCGCTTTTGACGACATAACCTCTGATTTAACTATTCCGCAAAACCGCCTTGTGGCCTTTGAAATAAATGCTCGCGAACAAATTATTTTCTGCGGCAAGTCGCTGATTGAAGAGGTTTTTTTGCAGCTAAAAAAATCAGCGAAATTCAAAAATTCTGCGCTCGATTTTAAAATTTTAGTAAAAGATGGATCACTCATAAAATCAGGCAAATCAATCGCTCGCGGCCAAGGTGATGCCAAATTAATCTTTGCTGCCGAAAGAGTTGTTCTGAATTTAATCCAACATTCGAGCGGCGTTGCAACGCTTACACAAAAATTTGTTGCGAAGCTCGCGAATAAAAAAATCAAAATTCTCGACACTAGAAAAACTTTACCCGGGCTGCGCGATTTAGAAAAATATGCGGTCACCGTTGGTGGCGGAAAAAATCACCGCCATAATTTAGCTGAAATGATTTTAATCAAAGACAATCACATCGCTGCTGCGGGCGGGGTTTCACAAGCGATTTCTGCGGCAAAAAAATCACACGGGAAAAAAATTGAAATCGAGTGCGATAATTTTGAACAGGTCGCAGAGGCAATAAAATCAAAGCCCGACATCATTATGCTCGACAACATGAAACCAGCAGAAATCAAAAAATGTGCAGCGTTAATTCGTGATCACAAAATTAAAATTGAAATTTCGGGCGGAATTAATCTCGAAAATATTAAAAGCTTTTCGAGACTCGACATTGATTTCATTTCAGTCGGAGCTCTTACGCACTCCGCGCGCGCGGTGGATATCGGACTAGATGTGAAGTAAAATTTCCTGAGTCTCGTATATTTCGCTCTTACTACCTCTAAAAATTATTGCAGAACTAATACCTCGATTACCCGAGTAAGGCGGCACAATCATTTCAAATTTAGATTGCCAAGTCGCCTTCGTTTCTCGCAATAACGAAACTATTTTTGTCGAATATTTTAAAAAAATTAACGCAGTGAAGCTGCTCGTTTTTTACGATGAGCAGTAATCGCGAAGCGATGAGCCTCATCTCGCAGCCTCTGAAGATAATGCATTGCCGGAGAATGTTTTGGCAAAGTTAGCGGATCTTTATTTGGGGCATAAAACCACTCCTCTCCAGCATTTCTATTTTCACCTTTTGCCATGCAGACGAAGGGTATTTTGATTTTTAATTCGGAAAAAACTTTTTGTGCCGCAGTCAGTTGTGGCTTGCCTCCGTCGATAATTACAAAATCAGGAAAGCCATCGTGGGTTTTAGAAAATCGACGCGTTAAAACTTCGCGCATCATTGCCGTGTCGTCGCGACCGCCTTGCTCAAAACGAATATTAAATTTTCGATAACCACTTTTGATAAAACCATCTAAACCTGCAGTAATCATGGCTCCGACGGCATTAGTTCCAGAGGTGTGACTATTGTCGTAAACCTCAATTCGCTGCGGAATTTTTGGTAGATAGAAAATTTTTTTCACTTCGATCAACAATTCTTTCGTATTTAAATTTTGTGAAATTTTCTGTTCAAGATTCTGAATTGTGATCTGAAATTGATCCTTGATCAGAGAGAGTTTGGGGCCTTTTTTTGGCGTCAAAATTGTAACTTTTTTTCCAGAAATTTTTTCTAAAAACCCTTCAAATAATTTTTTTTCACCGAGCTCGCGATCTAATAAGATTAAATTCGGCGATGTCTGCGAAAGGTAAAATTGTCCGAGAAATTCGGAGAGAGTTTTTTCTGCATCTTCGCTCTCAAAAAAATAGGGCTTCGCGCCGAAATTTTGTCCACCACGAAAAAATGAGATATAGATGCAGATCTTGTCACCAGAGGTTGCGAGAGTGATCGAATCAAAATCTTTTAGCTCGCCGACATTAATATTTTGCTTAACCTGAATCGCATTTAAAGCCTTGATTTGATCTCTCGTTTGCGCCGCTTTTTCATATTCCTCTGATGCACTTAACCGCTGCATTTTTTGCGCTAAATTTTTTTGTACAGCGATAGATTTACCGCTCAAAACATCAGAAACATTTTGCACAGAAATTTCGTACTCATCACGTGAAACCATACCAACACAGGGTGCAGCGCATCTTTTAATTTGATATTCCAGACAAGGTTTTTTGCGCGATTTAAAATCTGAATCGGAGCAATTGCGTAACAAAAAACTTTTACGCAGCAAATCAATCGTGTGATTAACATCGTGAGTTGAAGCAAATGGACCAAAGTACGATCCTCCACCAACCTTGACTCCGCGGTATTTTGTGATGCGTGGAAATTGGTGATCGGTAATTAAAATCTGTGCAAAAGTTTTGTCGTCGCGCAGCAAAATATTAAATTTTGGCTGAAATTTTTTAATTAAATTATGCTCGAGCAGAAGAGCCTCTGCCTCGCTTACGGTCTGAGTTGTTTCAATTTTTTCTGCGAGAAAAACCATTCGCGCAATTCGCGCCGAGAGCTGTTTTTCTTTGCTGTAACTCGCGACTCGCTTCTGCAAATTTTTTGCTTTACCAACGTAAAGCAAATTTTCCTTAGCATCAAAAAACTGGTAGATGCCCGGAGTTTTCGGAATAGTGGAAAGCTTTAATTTTATTACTTCGACAGACATTCGAAATTTAGAATTTAGATTTTAGATTCTTGATCTAGAAAGCCTCCAAATCAAAATCTCCTAAAAAATGGTTATTAAAAAAGAACAGCTAGAAGAAATTGCTTTGCTGCGCGCTCAATCAAATCAAACTCTCAGACCAGTTTCTTCTGAATTAGAAAAAGTTTTGTACCAGCCTTTCGAAGTTTTAGATCACGGCTTCGTGCGCGTTGTCGACTACATGGGCAATGATTCTTCCGTAGTGCAAGCCGCTCGTGTTTCTTATGGCGCCGGCACAAAAAAGGTCAATGCTGACAAGGCTTTAATTAATTATTTAATTGCGCATCGCCATACCACGCCGCTTGAAATGTGCGAAATTAAATTTCACATCAAGCTACCAATTTTCGTTGCTCGCCAATGGATCCGACACCGCACCGCTTCAGTGAATGAATATTCCGCGCGCTACTCAATTGTTGAAGATGAATTCTACATTCCAAATGCCGCAAATCTTTCGGCGCAGTCAAAAATTAATCATCAAGGGCGCGACGAAAGCACAACTCTTAACGCTGCCGAATCGAAAAAAGTTTTACAAATTTTGAAGGAAGATTCGCTAAAATCTTACGACCATTATTTGGAAATGATTAATCAAGATGCTGATGGCAATATCACTGATTCAAATAAAGAAGGCCTGGCTCGCGAGTTGGCTCGTATGAATTTACCACTCAGCTGCTATACGCAATGGTATTGGAAAATTGATCTCCACAACCTTCTCCACTTCTTACATTTGCGCGCTGATTCACACGCTCAATATGAGATCCGTGTCTACGCTGAAGTAATGCTCGACATGGTTAAAAAATGGGTGCCACATTGTTTCGATGCCTTCATCAAAAATAATAAATCTGGGAAAACTCTTTCCGGACCAGCACTTGAAACCGTGCGCAAAATGCTAAAAGGCGAAAATATTAAACAGCCCGAAAGCGGACTCAGCGTTAGAGAATGGGACGAGTTAATGAAATTAATTTTTTAGGAGAAAAGAAATGTCAATCGGAACAGGCGAATTATTGTTAATCTTAGTGATCGTATTTGTGCTTTTCGGCGCAGGAAAATTGCCACAAGTAATGGGCGACATCGGCAAAGGAATTAAGGGCTTGAAAAAGGGTCTTAAAGAAGAAGAAAAGAAGCCTGACGAAATTGATTCGAGCAAAAAATAACACTCGTGGATCAACAAAGAATAATCACAACTCAAGTAATCGAAGACGTTGTTAACGGATCGTCTGCCGATCGCATTCCCTTGAACGATTTGGTTCGAGCAATGGACGCAGTTGGCTTTGGCTTGATAATGATGATCTTCGCTCTTGGCATCATAGTTCCAACGCCACCGCCATTTCCGAGTATTATTTCAATTCCATTGGTTGTTTTCGCTTTGCAAATGGCGTCTGGCTACAAGGCGCCAAAATTACCAAAAAGATTTTCTAAACTTACCATAAAAAGATCGGTATTAGCAGCGCTGGTGAATAAATCTTCGCCCTACATTCGCAAGGTTGAGCGCATTTTACGTCCGCGTTTACTTTTTATGACCTCGGATGTTGCTAAAAGAATTATTGGGTTTTTTGTTTTGCTATTCTCTTCCTTTGTTCTCTTGCCTATACCGCTCTCT
>CAIQBQ010000011.1 GCA_903870105.1 uncultured Alphaproteobacteria bacterium
CGATCCAACAAAAATTGAAGTTGCAGAAATTTTGCGAATCATCGCCGGTGAAAAAATTTGCATTAAAGATATCTCAACAAGGCAGCCAGATTTGGAGCAAATCTTCCGACATTTGATTCGGGCTTGATATTTTCTGGATTCCCGCTGATTCGGGCTTGATATTTACTGGATCCCCGCCTTCGCGGGGATGACGCGGTTAAGTGAGTGCATTGCTTTAAGCGTAATCCTCGTAAACCTTATTCCCGTAAACGCCATCACCGTAAACGTTATCCTCGTAAACGTTATCCCCGTAAACGTTATTCTCGTAAACGTCATCCTCGTAAACGTTATTCTCGTAAACGTCATCCTCGTAAACGTTATTCTCGTAAACGTTATTCTCGTAAACGTCATCCCCGCGAAGGCGGGGATCCAGGAAAAGTTAATGCGTCAACAAGAAGTTCAAAACTAAGAAAATTTCCTGCTTATTTTTGTATAAAAAATTTCTCACCTATTTCTTGCAAAAAGTGAGTTCTACAGAGAGTAAGACAAACCCTTGCGAACCCTTGATTTTACTGGCCTCGCAGCGGGGTTGAATTTTTAATTTACAAATAAAAATTCGTTCATACGTTGCCGCGCTCTTTTTTTAAAAAAAGACTTAGAAAAAACCCTTACGAAATCACGCCAATTCTGGTGTCGTAAGCCTAAGAAATTCTGTTAATTTCTAACCTACAAAAGAGATGGAACAAGAGCCAGAACAAGATCGAGCAGTAAACACAAAGGTTCATTACCTCGATTTTTCACAAAAAGAAAATTTCACTTCGTCAAAAAAACTTGAAGAAGATTCAGAAAATTCGGCTCTTACAACGGTTAAGAAAGAGATTTTTACTCTTAAGCCATCAATCCCGGTTTATTTCATCAGGCCAGCTGCCATAAAGCGCGCAGCACAGTTTTTTTTACAAAATTTTCAATCTCAGAGCAATAAAAGCGACGTGCTTTACTCGGTAAAGAGTAATCCTGATGTTGTGGTTTTGCGTCATTTATTTGATTCGGGAATTAGACATTTTGACGTCGCTTCTCTTGTTGAGATCAAGCTTATTCGCGAGCTTTTTGATAAAGAGGCCAAGATGTATTTTATGCATCCGGTCAAGTCGCGCGAGTCGATTTTTGAAGCTTATTACAACTTTGGAATCCGCGATTTCTCTCTCGATTCTTTTGATGAATTAAAGAAGATTTTAGAAGTTACAAATAACGCCCGCGACCTTGGTTTACATGTGCGCTTGGCCATTCCAAACTCTCATTCAGCGATTGATCTTTCGCGCAAATTTGGCATTCTTCCTTCCAAGGCAATCGCCCTAGTTCGCAAAGCAAGAATGGCGGCAAAAAACTTTGGAATTTGTTTCCATGTCGGCTCTCAATGCATGGATCCTGCGCAATATCGTACTGCACTTACTATCACCAAAGATTTGCTCGAAAA
Organism: uncultured Alphaproteobacteria bacterium; assembly: GCA_903870105.1. GTDB lineage: Bacteria > Pseudomonadota > Alphaproteobacteria > Rickettsiales > UBA1997 > UBA2645. Next base: position 1,454 of record CAIQBQ010000011.1, read on the forward strand.
ATCTAAAGTGAAGCTGGATGTTTTGGATATTGGTGGCGGCTTTCCGTCATCTTACCCCGGCATGACTCCGCCAAATCTGCAAAGTTATTTCGACGAAATTTTTGATTCGATTGCTCAACTTAATCTTGATCCTTCTTGTCGTCTCTGGTGCGAACCGGGTCGTGCTTTGGTTGCAGAAGCTGGATCACTTCTTGTTCGCGTTGAGGGCAGAAAAGATAATATGCTTTTTTTAAATGATGGAACCTACGGCGGCCTTTTTGATGCTGGCGTGCCGGGCTTTATCTACCCAACCAACTGCCTCCGCATTAAGGGCAAAACTGATCTTTCTGAGAATAAAGCGCCTTTCGGATTTTATGGCCCAACTTGCGATTCGCTTGATGTGATGAAGGGCCCATTCCAGCTTCCAGAAAATATTTCTGAAGGTGATTACATCGAGATAGGTCAGCTCGGCGCCTACTCACGTAGCATTAGAACCGAGTTCAATGGCTTTGATAAAAATCTTCAAATTGAAGTTTCTGATGCGCCGTTGGTTTCGATGTATTTGGAAGGCAAAGAACAAAAAGAAGAAAAAGAAATCTCGATCTAAAATCCTGGATCCCCGCCTGTGCGGGGATGACAGCCTTAAGTAACAACCTTAATTTAAAAAAAATGGTTACGAAAAAAGAGCTTCTAAAGCGCCCAGTAAAACATATCGACATCACCTCTTTTGATGCGCGCCCGATCATTGACCAGATGGATCACATGTCATTCACTTCACGTGATTTGGCAAGAGCGACTGAGATTTTCAATATGATGCTGAAGGACAAAAAATGTTCTAACATCCTCACTCTAGCTGGCTCAACTTCTGCCGGCGGTTGCATGAAAGTTTATGCCGACATGATTAAATTCGGCATGATCGATGCAATTGTTGCTACCGGCGCCTCAATCGTCGACATGGATTTCTTCGAAGCTCTTGGATTCAAGCATTATCAAGGCACACCTTTCGTCGATGACCAATTCCTTCGCAAAAATTATATCGACAGAATTTACGACACTTACATCGACGAGAAAGATTTACAAAATTGCGACAACGTAATTTTCAAAATCGCCAACACTCTCGAGCCTCGTCCTTACTCATCTCGTGAGTTCATTTGGGAAATGGGGAAATATCTAAAAAAACATTCTAAGAAAAAAGAATCGCTGATTGAGCTTTGTTACGATCACAATGTGCCGATTTTCTGCCCAGCTTTCACCGACTCTTCTGCTGGTTTCGGACTTGTTCTTCATCAGGTGAAAAATCCTAAGAAGCACATGACAATCGACTCAATTGCTGACTTCAGAGAATTGACCGATATCAAAATCAAAGCTGGAACAACTGGTCTTCTAATGGTTGGCGGTGGCGTTCCAAAGAACTTCGTTCAAGACACTGTTGTTTGTGCCGAAATACTTGGTGTTGAAGCTGAAATGCATAAATACGCAGTGCAAATCACAGTTGCCGATTCACGCGATGGCGCTTGCTCATCTTCGACTTTGAAAGAAGCCTGCTCTTGGGGTAAGGTTGACACTACTTACGAACAGATGGTTTTTGCGGAAGCAACTTCAGTAATTCCGCTTTTAGCTTCTGATGCTTACCACCGCGGATTCTGGAAAAAACGCACAAGAAGAAATTTTTCCAAGCTGTTCAAATAGCTAATTAAAAATCCTTGTTGGTTGAGCGGAGTCGAAACCTGACGAATAAAACTCCAGAGGTTTCGACTCCGCTCAACCGGCGAGGGTTTTTAAGGCGGGAGTTTTTTACCCCATCTTCACCAAATTTTTTTTGATTTCCCCTTTGATTTCCTCGCGGTGAGAGAATTTTTGTTGGTCGCTGGCGAGAAATTTTTGCAGAAAAAACCCACTGAGATGTAAGCCTTCAAGCAAATGTTTATCATTAAATTCGCTCGCATCTTCGACCAAAAAACTCGGTAATTTTAGTAATTTATTTTCATGGGAAGTGGCCGCAGAAATTGAAACTGCGTGCGCGGATTTTGGTGAGACGTAGGCTAGATTTGTTGTTGAGTTAGTGACTACACAAGAAGACAAATCGATTCCATATCCAAGCTCTTTCAACATCTCTAATTCAAGCCTGATGTAATCAGCCACGATGTCTTTTTTTTCGCTAGTTTCGGCGGAGATTTTTTGCATGAAGGCAAGCAGTTGAGCGAAAAAATCGGAATGATTCTCGCGTTCAAGAAACAGGCTATCCAGCATTGAAAATAGTGATCTGACACAGTTAAGACGAAAATGATCAAACATGATTCTCGAGCAAAAAGAACTGATTGGATTGACCGAAAAGAAACTGCCTAAATTGTCTTCAAGGCGCGAACGAAATTCAAAAGAAACCAAATTTCCAACTTGATAAATTGCATTAGTTTTTTTTGATTTTGCGCCACGAACGAAGCTGCGATAAATGCCGTGATCGCGCGAAAAGATTTTTACGATCAACGAATTTTCGCCGTATTTTTTGGTGCTGATGATGATTCCTTCGTCAGTGAATTTCATTTCTGTAGAAAATTTAATGCTGTCGCAGAGTCAGTAAATACGAGCTTTCCTGGCAATTGATTACGAAACCAAGTTAACTGTCTCTTGGCGTAATTGCGAGTTTTTTGCGTGGCGATTTCGATCATTTTTTCACGCGTAATTTCGCCGCTGAGGAAATTCTTTATTTCGCGAAAGCCAAGAGTTTTAGTAACTGAACAATCATCATCAACGACAAGATTTTTTACTTCTTCGATTGCTCCTTGCTCAAGCATTTCAACAAAACGTGAGTTACAATTTTGGTAAAGTTTTTCACGATCGGGATTGAGATTAATGTGCAAAAAATCTTCGAGAAAAGGAGTTCTTCTCGCCTCTTTCTGCCAAGTAGAAATGGATTTGCCGGTCTGCATAAAAACCTCGGCAGCTCTGATTAGGCGCTGCTTGTCGATTATTTTATCCTCGCCAAATTTTTGACGAAATTCTTCTTGGCCAATTTTTTCGTAAAGTTCACGCGCTGCTTTTTTTACCTCTTCTAAAATCGTCGGCATCTCCGAAATTCCTTCGACTAATTTCGAAATATACATCCCGCTGCCACCAACAATTACTGGCAATTTTTTCTCTGACTTAACTTGTTTGATCCTTGCCATAACTAGCTTCAACCAGTCCATCACCGAAGAATTTTCCTGCGCCTTAAAATGTGAATAAAGAAAATGTGGCGTGATTTTTTTCTCATCTTCAGTTGGCTGAGAAGATAAAATCGGCAAGCCTTCATAAAGTTGCAAAGAGTCAGCATTAATAATCGCGATGTCTTTGCGCCCAGCCAAATCCAAGGCCAAACGCGATTTGCCCGAAGCGGTCGGGCCAGAAATTATTAAGCAATTGCAGCTCGTCATTTAGTTTTTTTCTCAGTTGAAATGGAGTTCAAGGTAACTATCTAGAGGCAGATTACGAATAACAACAAATCCCAAAATATGTCTAATGAACAACAATTTAACTTCGACGTCGAAGTTGGAAAAATTTTGAATTTAATGATCAACTCGCTCTACACCAATAAGGATGTAGCTTTGCGGGAGTTAGTTTCGAACGCATCGGATGCTTGCGATAAATTGCGTTACCTCGCAGCGCAGAATCCGGATTTATTGCAGGATGAATTGAAGATCTCAATTACCACCGACAAGCAGAAAAAATTGCTAATCATCATGGATAATGGCGTTGGAATGAATCGTGAAGAATTGATTCAGAACCTTGGAACCATTGCGCGCTCTGGCACAGAAAATTTTGTAAAATCACTAACTGGCGACAAGCAAAAAGACGTACAACTTATTGGTCAATTCGGGGTTGGATTTTATTCAAGCTTCATGATTGCAGACAAAGTTGAGGTTCTTTCGCGCAAGTTTGACGAGGAAAAAACTTTTAAGTGGGAGTCGGACGGAAGCTCTAATTTTAAAATCTCTGAGAGTGAAGAGGCTCTAAATCGCGGCACAAAAATCACTTTGCATTTGAAAGAAAATGCTACGGATTTTTATGATCGCTTTCACATCAAACACGTGATCCAAACTTATTCCGATCACATCAATTTTAAGATCGAATTCATTCCAGAAAATTTGGAAGCGGGAGCAAAAATCGAAACTATCAACTCAGCTTCAGCCTTGTGGGTAAAGGATAAAAGCGAGATCACGCCGGAGCAGTATCAAAGTTTTTTTAAACATATTTCACATTTGCCTGGTGACCCATTCATGGTGATTCACAACAAGGCGGAGGGATTGGTGAGTTATACCAATTTGCTCTTTGTGCCAGCAACAAAGCCATTTGATCTCTTCCATCCTGATCGCAAAACTTCGGTAAAACTTTACGTAAAAAAAGTTTTTATCTCGGAAGAATTAAATTTAGTTCCGTCTTGCCTTCGCTTCCTGCGCGGTCTTGTCGATTCTGATGATCTGCCGCTAAACATTAGTCGTGAGAATTTGCAGCACAGTTTGGTGCTCGACAAAATTAGAAAATCGCTAGTCAATAAAGTGCTTTCTGAGTTGAAGAAAAAAGCTACAGAGAGCGAGGAAGAATATCTCAAATTCTGGAATAATTTCGGCGCAGTTTTGAAAGAAGGCTTGTGCGAATCGTCAGAATTTCGTGAGAAAATTTTTGAGATTTGCCGCTTTTACTCTTCGAAATCTCCAGAGAAATTAATTTCCCTCGCCGACTATTTAGATCGCGTCAAATCTGGCCAAGATAAGATTTATTTCTTAACCGGCGAAACCGTCGACAAGATAAAATCTTCACCGCAACTCGAAGTATTTTTACAGAAGGATGTCGAAGTTTTATTTCTAATCGATGCGGTTGATGAGTTTTGGGTGACGGTTGCAATGCCTTACAAAGAGAAGGAATTTTGCTCAATTAATCGTCACGATGTTGATTTAGAGAATATCGAAAAATCCGAAAAAAATTCTACAGAAAAAGAAGAAATAAAAGATGTAACCAGCAGCAATTTTGAAGGCTTAATCAGTTTTATCAAAGAAACCCTCGGCGACAAAATTAAAGATGTTCGCATCTCAAAGAAACTCACTGGCTCTCCAGTTTGTCTCGCTGTTGACGCGGGTTCGATGGATATTCGTCTGGAAAGATTTTTGCTTGAGCAGAAGCAAATTCAGGCAGGAACGACAAAGATTTTTGAAATCAATCCGACAAATAAAATTATCAAAGATTTGAACGAAAATTATGCTGACGAGGCCAAAAAAATCGTAGCGCAAGACAAGATCGAAACTTTATTTGACCTTGCTTGCATCATCGAAGACGAGCCAATCAAAGATGCGAAAGATTTTTCCAGAAGGCTGCAAGGCTTGATGGGATAATTCTCTATTTTGATGAGTTTGGATTTTCTAATGCAGACTCATAATCGCAGAGAAAATCAAACAGAGCGGGAAAGATTCAGCATCTAATATTGATCGCATGAATTGGGGGGTTCTAGATTAATTAGCCTCCCCTTCCTTTTCTTTTGCCAGTTCAAGCAAATCATCGGCGTGAATGATTTCGGATTTATCGGATTTCTTGAATTTCTCTTTCGCTTCTTTGGCGTATTCGCGACATTTTTTTCTTTCATCAATCAGCAAATTAAACTCGGCTAAAGCCAATAAAGATCTAGCTTCGTCGTTAATACGCGAATAGCCATTAGCGAGCTGTTTGAATAAAAGAGGGTTTCCCTCTTCAGATTTTCTTGCCTCCTCAAGCTTCTTGATCGCCAGTTTAATCAAATCTTGATCGCTAGTTTTTAGTGACAAAATCGCCAAAGCGAAAGCAACTTTCACGACGCCATTATTTTGTGGAGGAATTAATTTGAGTGCCTGGTTGTAAGCCAAAACCGAATCTTGAATTCTTCCACTTTCAAAAAGAATCTGTCCTTTAAGTTCAAATAAAAATCCATCTAACGGATTTTTTGCAATAATCAGATTAAGCAATTCCAAGCTTTCGTCGATTTTTCCTTTTCTGAATAAAGCGATTGAGCGCACGTAAGGATCGGGATTGTGCAACAAAGAATCTGGATTTTCGATAAAGCCTTCGAGCTTCGCCAGCACGCGATTCATCTGCTGCTGCAACTTTTGATTTATTTTTTTGTCAGAGAAATTTTTTCCAGCGGTGCGCTCTTTAATAACCTCGATTCTTTTGCGACTTATCGGGTGAGACATTAAATATTCGTCGATCTGATTTTTATAGCCAATCATCTCAGTTTCAAAAAACTCCA
>CAIQBQ010000012.1 GCA_903870105.1 uncultured Alphaproteobacteria bacterium
CCAAGCCAGGAAAGAAAAGTACTCCCCAGCGAATAATCCTGAATATAAAAAATCTTTTGGCCTAATAAATCCTTACGAATTCATCCAAGTTTTAACTAATTCTGCGAAAGAAGGTGACGCAATTGTTACTGCCAATGGAACTGCTTGCGTGACTTTATTTCAGGCGGGAACGGTAAAAAAAGATCAGAGAGTTATTTGGAATTCCGGCAATGCCTCAATGGGTTACGATCTTCCGGCGGCAATCGGAGCATGCTTCGCCAGGGATAAAAAAGATGTAATCTGCGTTGCGGGCGATGGCAGCATAATGATGAATTTGCAAGAGCTGCAGACGATTAGGCACTACAACTTGCCGATCAAAATTTTCGTGCTGAACAATAACGGTTACTCTTCAATTCGCCAAACTCAAAGAAATTTTTTCGGTGAAAAATTAGTTGCTTGTAGCTCGACTTCAGGAGTCTCAACCCCAGATTTTTCTAAGATCGCCACTGCTTTCGAAATGGCTTCAGCGAAAATTGAAAAGGGCGATGATTTGCAGAAATCTGTTGCCGCCGTTCTCGCGCATCAAGGCCCAATTATTTGCGAAGTGATGCTTGATCATGACTACATCTTCCAACCAAAACTCTCTTCCGAAAAACTTCCGGATGGTCGGATTATTTCTAAACCACTCGAAGACATGTTTCCATTCCTCGACCGCGAGGAGTTCGAATCGAATATTATCAAGGATTAGCAACAGCGATTAACCCTCTCCCACTTTGTCTTCTCGCGTTTGCGTAGAAAATCTTTTTTGCTGAGGGGCAAGTTTTCCCCGCAATGTTCTAGGTAATTTTTGTAAGCAAAATCACCGCTGATTGTGTCACGAATTAGTAGTAAGAATTTCTGGAATTTTTTCATTTTTATATTTGTTTCCTGGATCCCCGCCTGCGCGGGGATGAAGTTTTAAGTACGCACTCTCCCAGTCATCCCCGCGCAGTCGGGGATCCAGGATTATTCCCATCGAAACTTCTGTTGGCGCTTATGGAGTTGATATATTTTTCGTGATTAGCGGCTTTATTATGGCGCATCTGCATCACGATAAGGTGGAGTCAGTTAGGCAGTTTTTTATCAAAAGATTTATCAGAATTTATCCAATCTACATCGAATGTTTGATTGCTGGATTGCTCGTTCATGGCTTCGCAAATTTTGATATTGCGGGAGATCTTCTCTTTCTGTCTCCTGAGCCAGAACAAAGACGGGAGATGATTTTAGATGCTGCCTGGACGCTGAGCTATGAAATCTGGTTTTATTTTATTTTTGCGCTGTCGATGGGTGTTTTTGGACGGAAATTTTATCTTGGAATACTTCTATTTCTTGTTGCTACATTTCTACGTTCGAGCGACAGCGCTTTTCTTTCTACTTACAACTACGAATTCTGTTTTGGTGTTTTTATTTGCCTGTTTTTTCGTAACGGAATCGCGGCTCTAGATTCAAAAATTAAATATCCTTCCTTGCTGATTTTAATTGGCGAAGCTTCTTACTCTTTGTATCTACTCCATCAACCTCTGGTAACTAGCTTAGGAAGATTTTTACACGGATTTACGGACAGTGATATTTGGGTGATTAATGCTTTTTGGTACGTCGTTCTAATCGCCTCAATCATTACAATTTCGGTGGCAAATCATCTTTTTGTTGAGAAGCCAACAATCAGTTACTTAAGAAAAGTTTTTAAATGAAAAATTTCTACTCAGGAAAAAAAATATTCCTTACCGGGCACGCGGGTTTTAAGGGTTCGTGGCTCTCGCTTTGGCTTACAATGTTGGGTGCGAAGGTGGTGGGGTTTTCGCTAAAAGCCGACAAAGAAAGTTTATTTAACTCGGCAGAAGTTGCGTCGGGGCTAGAAGAATCAATAATCGGCGACATTAGAAATTCTGACGAAATCGCGGCGGCGGTAAAAAATTTTCAGCCGGAAATTATTTTGCATTTGGCGGCGCAACCCTTGGTGCGAGACTCTTATTTTGATCCGCGAAAAACTTACGAGACTAATGTGATTGGCGCGCTCAATGTTTTTGAAGCGGCGCGCAAAGCGGGTTCGGTGAGGG
>CAIQBQ010000013.1 GCA_903870105.1 uncultured Alphaproteobacteria bacterium
GGCGAGATCAGAGATGCGGGTTGCGGAAACAGCTGTTGTTGTGGCCTGTAAATCATAAATCGAATTTTTTTTGATTGTGACGATATTATTTTCGTAACCAACTCCTCGTGATGGAACAGTTCCCCCTTCAGTAGCTCCAGAAAAAATTACAATCGGTGCGTAACGCGGATCTAATTTTTTATCCACTTGAGCATCTTGCACTGAATTGGTTTGGGTAGATTCTTGCTTCAGATTAGATGTCGCTTGTTGTTGCGTTAGCAATTGCTGCTCAGCTTGTTTTTTATCTTCAGTTAAATCGATCTTTTCTGGAATTATCGCGTCTTTGGGCAATTCCGGCAAGGTTGGTAAATCGGGAGCTGTTGGCTGAGCGAGAATATCAACGTTTGCTTTTGCCTCATCTTTTGGCGCCTCTATCTCAAAGGGCGATTTGCCGCTATCAGACCGAGCAACATTGGCAACTTCTGGCACCGCAACTTTTACTAAATCTTCTTTTGGAGCATTGTCTCTTATGAAAAAAAGATAAACCACCACAAAACTCAGAACAATAGAAGCGGCAAGTACGGTGATTTTACTCTTTTTTCCCGCGGCAATTTCCGGACCATCATCCTCTACCTCCACATCTTCATCATCTTGCTCTAAATCTGGATCTGGCCTTTTTTCGGTTTTGATTTCATTGCTTTAAATGATTTTAATCTTTTCCAAAAATTCTCTGATCATTTCAAACACCTCTTCCTTGCCTTCGGAATTAATGATGACGTGATTAGAAAAATTTGGTTCGGCGAGAAATTTTTGCGCGGAGTTGATTTTTTTGTAAATTGTTTTGCCGCTTTGCGGATTAACAACCGGATCACATTCAGCTTGAATAACCAAAGCCGGCACGATCACATCTTGTAAATTCTCTTCGCAAATCGCCATTAATTTTTCTAACTCATTTACTGCTTTGATGTAGTTGCGCTCATAGTTGATCTTGGGATTTTCTGGAACGTCATCAATAAATTCAAACTTACCTTTTTCGATATGAAATTTGTCTAGCATTTCATTCCAAAAATTAATGCCCGGAACCATGCGAGATTTGATACTAACTAATTTAATCGCCGAATTGATAGAGACGATTCCACAAAGTTTTTTTGCATAATTTTTTTTGTGAGCACAAGAAAGTAGGCTGAGCAAACCTCCGGTTGAAAAACCTACAATCACAATTCTTGTTGCGATATTTTGTAATGCTGCATAACCGCGCTGCACCGAATCGTACCATTCTTGCCAGGTCACATCTTTTAGATCAGTTGGAGCTGTGCCGTGACCACGCAACCTCACGGCGTAAACCTTTAAGCCGAACCCATTCAAAAAATCCGCCAAAGCCGCAACTTCTTTTGGTGCTGATTTATAACCGTGAACAAGAAGAATCGCAGTCGTTCTAACTTTTGCCGATGACTTAACTCGTGAATCTAAAAAAAATGGCGCACCGATCGATTTATCTTTAGAAAAATTTTTATCAAAATGGATATCATAATCCCGATTAAAATTTGCTAAATCATACTGATAAATTTCGTTAAAAACTTTTTTTCGCAGCTCTTCATCAGAAATTTTTGTATTACGTTTAACTACAGAATTTGCTCCTTCAAGTAAGAAAAATTCATTAGTAATAACCTGCAAAGTGTTCTCTAGCCTGATCTCATGAAAGTCACACTTTTTTTCAAAGACAGATTTTTTGATTCGAATCTTACCACCAAAAACTTCTTCGATTATACCTTGTTTGCAGGCTAAATTAAAAACGCTGTCGAATTCTTGATGCGGCTCATCGATAAAAATTTTCACCAAATTTTCTTCGAATAAACTGCGGTTAAGGCGATATCTTTTGCTCTTTTGCAATATTGCCGCTGTCAGATAAACTAC
>CAIQBQ010000014.1 GCA_903870105.1 uncultured Alphaproteobacteria bacterium
ATCTCTGCTCTCAAGTTTTACCGCTGAAACAAGTTGCGGAAGAAAATCTCTGAGGTCGGCACAAACCGCAATATCTGCTTTAATCGTTGGTTTACGCAACTCAGCTTCGTCAATATCAACAATAATTTTTTTCGCTTTGCGCGCAAACATTTCCCAGTTGTAGCTAACTTGACGAATGTTGTTTCGCGTGCCTAAGCAGAGAACGAGATCGGCGTTTTGCAGAGCAAAATTTCCGGCTCTTTGACCAATTGTTCCAATACGACCGATGCAAAGGGAATGATCTGACGGAGAGATGTCAAAGCCATTAAGTGTTGTAACAAACGGAATGTTTGTTTGGTTAATTAATTGGTAAAAATTTTTGATCTGATCAGCAATTCTAATGCCATGTCCAGCCACGATTATCGGCCGTTTAGCTTGATTCAGCAATTCAATAATTTTCTGCATTTCTATTTTTTTCGGCGCAGAAATTTCTTTTTTGTAAGACTCGAGCTCATCTTCATTAATCATCGCACCTTGAACATTTATCGGAATGTCGATCCAGGTTGGGCCTGGTCTGCCAGTGGTTGCGAAATGAATCGCCTTTTGCAGAATTTTTTTAATATCTTTAGGATCCTTCACCATTTCAGCATATTTTGTGATCGGCGTCACCATGCTGATAATGTCAACTTCTTGGTCGCCAAGTTGGCGTAATTTTGAGTTTGGACAAGAATCGAGGGTGGTTTCATATTTCACCTGACCAGAGATGTAGAGCGCCGGAATTGAATCTGTCCATTGACCGAAAACGCCGTTGAAAGTGTTGATGCCACCTGGTCCGGTAGTTACATTTATTACTGCTAATTTTTGATTGAAGCGCGCATATCCCTCTGCCGCAATCGCACAAGCTTGTTCATGATGATTGCAGACATATTCAAGATTTTCGTGCTTACCAAAAGAATCATTAAGATGCATTGCACCACCACCAGAAACCATAAAAACATGGCGAACACCTTGATTGACCAGCTCTTTAGCGAGATAGTCGGAGAGCTTTATTAACATTATCTGTCGAGGTTAGTTGGAAAGATTGCACCAAATTTAACTCTGCGTCGGATAACATTCAATCAATGGTAAAGTTACGCCAGTTTGATGAACTCGTTTGAAGTTGTAGCCATATTTTTCTAGATCGCTCATGACTTTATTTGTTGTTTCCTCATTATTCACCATGTGCGTTTCAACAATTATTTTAGGTTTAAATTTTCTAAAAAAATCTTCGTCATCAAAAATCACGGCCTCAGCGCCTTCAATATCGCACTTAATAAAATCAACCCTCGGCAAATTAAATTTTTGCGCGATTGCACTTAGCGTAAAAGACGGAACTTTTTTTACTAATCCACGATCATTCCCAACAATACTGGCTGCAGAGGAGCCCATGTTACCTTCTGTCGAGAATTCTATGCCGTCATTATGATTCCATGCTGCAGCATGCAGTATCTCAATTTTGCTCTTTGTGGCCTTTTCGTAATTAGCTAAATTTTTATGTATTGCGATCATGTTGTCATCGTCAGCATCAACCGCAACAACCGTACCGCCAGCTCCAACTATGTCCTTATACATGATCGAAGTCATGCCGGAATAGGCTCCGAGATCAATAACGATCTCATCGCGCTTGAGGTTGGCAAACGAAAGGTATTGATTTGTGGTAACTAATGGCTCGGAAAAAGAAGGAAAAAAAATTGGGTATCGATCGTAACCTACAACGTCGTGATATCGCGGAGTTGAGTAATCCACTAGATTGAACCCAGAAAGATAAATTGGCAAAACTGCACTGAAGTAATAATCAAATGAACTAACAATATCACCTCCGTAGACTATATGCTTTCTGTTGATACGAACTATGTTATTGCCTCTAATGAAGTCTAAATAATGCGGATAAACCTTAAACTTGATACCCTGGGAATTTTTATATCTATCCACCAAGCCTATAGAATTATCTGAATATTGATTTATCAAAAGAGCTAGGGATGGAAATTTTTTGACAATCTTTTTTGCAACTTTTTTTAAAAATCGAGAAGGTTTTTTGGTCATATTGTTAAGTCGTTATAAATTTTACTAAAACAGTTATAATCTCCGACGTAGTCATAGATTCAATCATTGATTATTGCTTGGTTGGAATGGCGTAAATTATGGTGTCGATAATCGACTGCGAATAATGCCGAAGATAAAATTTATAATTAGGATTGATCGATTTAATCACTTCCGGCAGACGCCATAAATCATGAGCTCGGTGATATGAGGCAATAGTGAGTATTGGCGATGTTTTGATGTGATTTGCCGCACCGATAATGGCGTCTTCTTCCGAACCTTCGACATCTAGCTTAATAAAAGTAACTGGGCCTTTTACGTAATCATCCAAAGCAACTACTTTGATTTCGATATTTCCCTCTTTGCTTATTGTTCCGGCGAGAAGGTCATCCATTGCCTCAAATTTCAGCACCTTATTTTCGGAATATACGCCGCAATCGACGAACTCGATATCTCTGCAATTTTTCAAGTTTTCTTTGGCGGCTTGGTAGAGTTCGGCAACGGGTTCGAAATAATAATTTTTTTTGTATTTGCCTTGAGTCGCGTCGATAAATTTTTGCGCTGTATCTCCGTCGTAACCACCGCAATCAGCAAACACATTTTCGTCATTTGTAAATTTTACAATCTCGCTATCGAAATATTCTTTATCTAGAGGATCATAAGCGCCAGCAAGGTGGGAGGCGTCATATGTGAGACGAAACATCATGACTTTATTAAAAACTTCTTTCGATCTTTCGTCTGCTAAATCGTTGTAAAAAGATATGTATTTGGACTTATTTAAAATGATGTCTTGGTGAGGGTCGTTGAAGGATAATTCGCGCTTGAATCCTTGCGGATCGTACAATCCAAACAGGTAATATGGGATTACATTAGCAAAACCATTTTGCTTCAATTGCAGCCCAATGTCGCACAGGTAACTTGAGGCGATTATGATGCATTGATTCTTGGCGGGATCTATCTCGTCTAAAGAAAAAACCTTTACACCAAACAGCTCTGATCCGCGCTTTCCAGGATTGTTATCGATGAAACCAAGAACCTTGATCTTCTTCGTTAACAGATATTGGTAAACCCTCGCCCCCATTTTGGCCGAGCCAAAAATATAAGCTTCGCTGAGATTTGGCAAAACACTCTCGAAAGGCTTAGTTATTGCGTTCACTAGATCTGTTGAGGATTTCTTATCTAGTAAAAAATCGATAAATTTGTCTGCATTACAGCCCGCGATTTAAAATCACTTTTTTCAGACCCTCATTCTCGTTGTAAGGGCCGTCGATGTGATTAATTGTCAAAGACTCGTTAGTCTTGATTGCCTTAGTTAATTTTTCGCCATTCATCACTTCACGACAAGAAAGTTGGCCTTTTTGCAAAGGAATCGCCAGGTAAAAATCTTTTTCAAAATTATCTTTTGTGAAGACATAGCCTGGCTCGAGATCGCGTTTGCAATAAACGCCACGAACTAGCGCGTCGAGATATTCGGTTTCTTTTTTTGAAATAACGCGACGTGAAGCCCCGACACCGCCGCACATTTCGGCGGCTTTGTGAAAGGCTTTGAACCAAGTATCGCAATTCTCTGGGCGTGAGCAGTAAGAAGAGACAGGAACGCCTTCGAAATCGATGTCAACGTGACGTTCCCAGGTGCGAGCACCCTTGCCGTAAGAGATCAACATTGATGAATGCCAGTCATGATATTCATGAGTTGAAAGGCCGATCACGTGGTTTGGGTAGCGCTCTTTTAAGTAATCAATTTGATCGAGTTGCAGCTCAGAATCTTCAGAAGGGTAAAGCGAAACGCAGTGATTGATCGACAAAGGAATGTCACGTTTTTCGAAGAAACGCACGATATCGTCGAGATCTTTTTCTGAGGCGCCTCCCGTTGAAATAATGGTTGGGCGACGAGTTGAGGCAATTTTTTCAATCAATGGCCAATCGTTCACATCGGAGCTGGCGATCTTAATGATTGGCATCTCGAACTCGACGCAGAGATCCACAGATTTTTCATCGAAAGGCGTGGCCATAGGAATGCAGCCGAGATATTTAACTTCGTCAACCATACGAGTAAATTCTGCCTTACTGAGCTTAGTGTCTTCAGTTTTTTTGATGTAGCGGAAGTCGGTATTTCCTTTGAAGTCGCGGTGAACAAATTCATCAACATCTCTGAATTGCAACTTGATTGCAGCCTTGACGTTATTGAAGCGAACTATTGCTGCATGATCGCGAACGATCTTCAGACCTCGCTCTAATTTTCCCCAATGGTTGTTTGCGAGTTCGAGAACGAATAAGTTTTCAAATAGTGCTTTATCTTTTTGTGAGATGGTCATTTGTCAGTTAAAAGAAGTTGTTGATTGATTGAACTTAAATTGTCTCGGTACCAGCAATAGAGATCGCTGATCGCCTCTTCAATTTTTCTAAATTTGCAATTTGTTTCGCTTTTTAAGCGTGAATTATCGCCGCTATATTCAAGACCAAAACCTGGCTCTGCGACTTTTATTTCTAAATTTTTTTGTGAAATTTTTCTGACGATTTCAGCTATTTCTAAAAGTGAAATCGAAGAATCGGGAGTTACGTTATAAGAGCGGTAAAGCGAATCATGCTCAGTAAAAAATTCTAACACTGGCATTAAATCATCAAGATAGATGTAGTCGAATTTACGATTTTGTTTGATGGTAATTGGTAAATCAAAAAGAGTTTTACAGATCGCGTTTGAAATAAATCTGATCGCGTAATCTTCGTATTTTCCAAAAATTCCAAACACGTGCAGATCTACAATATTACTGGATTTCTTGATGTATTTTCCGGTGACGTATTTGCACAAACCATGTTCATCAGCAGGAATATTTTCACCAAAATATTCTTCCTTCATTTTGGGTTGGTAGTGACGCATATCGTAGATAGCGCCAGAGCCAATATTTATCATTTTGGCGAAGCGATCGGAATATTTTTCAAGATTAAAAAACATCCGACTATTGGCGTAAAAAACTCCGCCTGGATCTGCGGCGTTACGATGCCCTGGCTTGCAAGCGGAATGAATCACAACATCAAATTCATTCTTTAAAAAAAAATTATGCACCGATTCATCACTTGAAACGTCAAGGTCTGTGCGTTTCGGAGCAATGATTTGGTATTTTTCTGCAAGATAAGATTCGGTAATATTTTTTCCGATAAATCCACTTCCGCCGGTGAGGAGAATTTTTTTCATTTTACTTCCAAACCTTCCACGGCGCCTTGCCTGCTTGCCACATCTCTTCGAGTTGAACTTTGTCGCGCAAAGTGTCCATTGGTTGCCAGAAATCTTGATGTTTGTAGGCCACGAGCTGACCGCTTTTCGCAAGATTTTTTAAAGGCTCTTGTTCCCAAGTAGTTTTATCGCCATCAATGCCAGAAATTACTTTTGGCGATAAAACAAAGAATCCGCCATTGATGAAACTGCCGTCGCCATCAGGTTTTTCTTGGAATTGCGTGATTAGATCGCCTTCCATGTGAAGAGCACCGAATCTTCCAGGAGGTTTTGTTGCAGTCAGTGTTGCTAATTTTCCGTGCGCTTTGTGAAACTCAATGAGCTTTGTAATATCAACATTGGCAACGCCATCGCCGTAAGTAAAACAGAAGCTTTCGTCATCTTTCACGTGCTCATGAATACGTTTCATCCGGCCGCCCGTCATAGTTTCTTCGCCAGTATCCACCAGAGTAATTTTCCAATCTTCAGCAAAATTATTGTGAATAATGACGCTGTTATCCGACATGTTCAAAGTCATGTCAGACATGTGCCAACGGTAATTAGCGAAATATTCTTTAATCATGTAGCCCTTGTATCCGAGGCAAATCACAAAATGTTTAATACCGTGCGCGGCATAAATTTTCATGATGTGCCACAAGATCGGCTTACCACCAATTTCAATCATTGGCTTAGGTCGAAGGTGAGTTTCTTCGCTAATTCTAGTGCCGAGTCCGCCGGCGAGGATTACTGCCTTCATTAGCTTTGCGTTTTAAGAAATTCTTCAATTGTTGAATGCATATGCGCAATCATCTCTTCATTTAGGCCGTGATGACAAGCAAGCAAAGTACCGCCGCGCATCACGTTATCGGAATTAGCGAGATTCACAGCTTTGCGCATTTCAATATTTTTAAAACCGGGCTGACGCGTGATATTGCCGGTGAAAAGAACGCGAGTTTGAACATTTCTTTTTTCCAAGAAAATTTGGAAGTCGCGACGTTCGAAAGGCGCTGAATCTTTAACAATTATTGGAAAAGCTAACCAGCCAGTGCGCGTATTTTTTGTCTCTTCTGGCAGTGTAAAAAACTCTTCATATTTTTTGAAAAAGTTTATTTGTGTTTGGTAATTTTTACGACGTGTATCGATGTTATTTTCCAAATCATTAAGCTGTTCGAGACCAAATGCTGCGCCGATTTCAGAGCCTTCTAAATTATAGCCGATAGATTCAAAAACGAATTTTGCGTCGTAATTAATTCCGTCAATATCAACGTTAAAACGGTTCTCGATTGCCTCTGATTTTTCGTCAAAAATTGATGAGCTGCGACCCCAAGAACGCAGAAGTTTAGAATTTTTTACATGCTCTTCATCATTGATGCAAAGCGCGCCACCATTGCCGGCGCAGTTGATGATGTGCGATCCGTAAAAACTGGTGATCGACATGTCAGACCAGGCGCCACTTGATTTGCCGTTTAGAGTTGATCCTAAAGCATCAGCAGAATCTTCGATTATTCTTAAATTATATTTCTTGGCGATCTCGGCAATTTTGTCCCACTCGCAAATATTTCCGATCAAGTTTGGCGCGAGAATTGCCACGGTTTTTGGCGAAATCATTTCTTCAATTTTTGCCGGATCGATACAGAAATCAGCAACACCAACATCAACAAAAACTGGGATCAAACCTGCTTTTACGATAGAGCCGACAGTCGTTGAGAATGTAAGCGCAGGAGTGATTACTTCAGAACCTTTTTCAAAACCAAAAGCTTCAACGCCAATGTAAAGCGCGGAAGAGCCGGAGTTGACGTAGAGACAATGTTTTTTTGCAAAAAGTGCAGCGATTTTTGCTTCAAATTCGCGCGCATATTTTCCCATTTGCGTGCCTTCTTTCAGGCATTTTACGACGGCATCAATTTCCTTTTTACCGTAGACGGTTCTGGCATAAGAGACGGAGATCATTTATTTAAATTTAAAGTTGGTATGAAAGCGTTATCTCCACGCAAGTTCACCGATTCGGTTTTTAACATTGCCCGCGAAAAGTATCACGTCATCCCCGCGCAGGAGGGGATCCAGGAGGGCTCGCAACGCGCTGGAACTTTACTAGATCCCCGCCTGCGCGGGGATGACGAAAAAGAGAAGATCGGGAATAAGTTACGGAAATTAAGTTGGTGAACTTTTACAGGATGGCGTGTTATTTAAGTTTTATTAAAAGGAAATTGTCGGTTAAAGCCAGCTGTAATTTAACGAATTTTTTACGCAGAGAATTTTTTATTCTTTGGAAAAAATTCTTTTTCTTCACGATTAAAAAATCTGGATTTAGCGCCAGAAAATGATCCCAATTTTTCAGAGATATCATCTCTTTCTTACTGTATTTACCTGCATCTGCAGCGACAATCTCAGAAATTAAATTGTAAAGATTGTGCTTATCCATCACCAAATCTTTCGCCTGTAAAATTTTTTCTTTCGATTTCTCATAAGTATTTTCGGCGATCACTTTTTCAATTATCGCCAAAGCTGTTTTTGGATGTCTGATGTCAATTTGCGTGAGCATTTCGTGATCGAAATAATCATGAATATTAGGCGCGCCATAATAAATCGGGTAAGCACCAGCCATGAAAGCGTCCGCTAATTTTTCCGTCCAATAATCGTTGGAACTGCTATTCTCAAGCGAGAGGTGATATTTATAAGGCGCGATGCCGTCCCATTTATTTGGCATGTCGCGAACTCCGGCACCAAACCAATCTAGCTGATCGCCAAAATGTTCTTTGGCTTTAAGGCAGAAATCAAGGCGAGCTCTGTGACCAGGGCTGCAAACTTTGTTTGAACAAAAAACTGAAATTAGTTTTGGTTTTTCATATTCGCGCATCTTTTTGAAATCATCGTAACCAAAACCTTCGCCCTTCCATTCGTTGAAATCGTCACCACTTTTAATTGGATGCCCGGCATCAACCCACCAATTCATCGGTGAATGCGCCTTGTAAACTCTAGGGTGCTTGGCCTGATCGTGTGAAACGTAGAGGCGATAAAATTGATTAATGAATGGTTTGAGAGAGTCGTAGCGAATCGTTTGCGGCGGCTCGCAAGCCATAAAAATCACGTTCTCTTTCGGGCAAAGACAAGTTTCGTGAATAAAACTTTCACCAATCACAACCCAATAATCAGCCTCGATAATTGAAGCATCATTGTAGAAAAATTCACAATTCTTCCAAAGGTTTCCACGCCCAGGCAAAAATTTATTCATCATTGGATTGGAATGATCTTGCGCCGCAATACTTACATTGCCGGAGCTAATTTTTACTCTGACTGTCATTATTTACCGAATCTTTTTTGTAATTTTTTTTTGGCTTTTTTTACTAAGCGGAATTTAGCAAAAAGCCCATATCCCCTAGAACTACATTGCTTCAAAATATCCAATTGATCTTGCTGCATTTCTTTTCTTGAGGGCAAGATTTTATTCTCAGAATTTCCTAAAGATTTTTGCCAAACCTTAACTTGCTCATCATCAGACAATTCTATTTTGGTTTGGCGCCAATTGTAAATCGAGCGTGGCGAATAAATTAACTTTCCCTCACGAGCCATGTTGCAAACGAAAACGTGATCATTGCCGATCATCGCTTTCATCGGGAATTTTTGTGCGACTTTCGTACGAAAAATTCCAAAAAGTGCTGAGACTTCATGAAGATGAGCGATCAAGCAATATACGCGCTCTGCCGCATAATCAGAAGTTAGGCGATTAGAATACCAGAAGTCATAAATTCCAATTTCAACATCATCATTATCAATCGCCCGAGAAGTGGGATAGCAACCAACGGCATCACTATTTTCAAGGATGTGCAGCATGTGCTTGGTGTAGCCTTCATCCAAATAATCATGACCACCCATCCACATAAAATATTTGGTTTTCGCCTCCTTGAGCAGAAAATTGAAATTCACCGTTCCACCAACATTTTCAGCATGTCGGATGTAAACTAGGTTCGAATATTTCTGCGCCAATTCTTCGCAAATTTTCTGTGTATCGTCGGTTGAGGCATTGTCAGAAACGATCACGTATTCCGCTTGATCAATACAAGATTCTATCGTTTTTTTGATATGCTTCGCCTCGTTATAAGCGGGAATGCCGATGGTTAGCAGGTTTTTGTAATACTTCATACGATGAATTTTCTGATTTGTTCGGTGGTAAAATTTTTTACATCAGACTTTTTTTCAAGGTAATTTCTGTACCACTCCGCCGTCCATTCAAGCGTTTCTTCAAAAGATAATTTTGGCTGCCAGTTAAGTTCTTTTGTGGCGCGAGAATGGTTTAATTTTAAAATTCCCGCTTCATGCAGAGTGGCGTCGGCAGCGATTTCATAGGCTCCTATTCCAATTTTCTCGATTAAAGTTTTAGTCAGAATTTCAACATTTTGTTCCGCATCTTTATTAGGGCCAAAATTGTAAGCCTTGGCAAAATCTTCGCCTTTTTCGTAAAGATTTTTTGTTAAAAGCAAATATCCGTAAAGCGGCTCAAGCACGTGCTGCCAAGGTCTGATCGAATTTGGCGAGCGCAATTTAACTTTTTCTCCGGCGCGAATTGCGCGAAAAATATCCGGAATAATTCGATCAACAGAAAAATCACCGCCACCAATCACATTGCCGGCGCGAGCTGAAGCAAGTTGGATTCCTTCTTTTTGCAAAAATGAACGGCGATAAGAAGAGGTTAAAATTTCTGCACAAGCCTTGCTCGATGAATAAGGATCGTAGCCGCCTAGCGCGTCTTCTTCTTGGTAGGCGTAATCAGTCTCGCGATTTTCGTAGCATTTATCGGTAGTAATATTTGTAATCACCCTCACCGAACCCGCTTTGCGCGCCGCTTCAAAAACATTGAGCGTGCCGATCACATTAGTCTCGTAAGTTTTTCGTGGATCAAAATAAGAGTCGCGCACCAAAGGCTGCGCCGCCAAATGCAAAATAATTTCTGGCTGAAAATTTTTTACCGCCGCCGCGATTTCGTCAGAATTTCTAATGTCACCGATTATTGATTTTTCTAGCCCCGTCGCAACTTCTGCCGAGTTAAATAAACTTTCTTCATCAGCTTTTAGCGAAAATCCCGCCACCTTCGCACCCAACATTGTAAGCCAAAGCGAGAGCCACGAACCCTTGAAGCCAGTGTGCCCGGTGAGAAAGATTTTTTTTCCTGAGTAGAAATTTTTCATTTAAAAACTTTTCTTAAATAACTGTCCTAAATACGAGAATAACTTTTTTGGCGCCTTAGAATGAAGGCCATACTTCTAAAAAGATTTTAGAATATCATTAATCAAATCATCCGAAGAATGCTCATTAAAAACATATTCGGTTAAATTCTTTTTTATGATCGGCTTCATGCTATAAGTGCTATGGCTCAAATCGTTGTAGATGATGTGAAAATTGACATTGGCACCGCTTATCACCTCACAAAAACCACTTCTTAAGGCTATTACATGGCCACACATCTGGGCAAAAAGAAATGCTTCTGAAAAATTAAGATAATCAGTTTTAACACCCTCTATCTCATTTTTCTTATCCATAATATTCAGAAAAACATCGTAACCTTTTATCCGCAATTTTTCACAAATTTTCTGCCAAAATGATATTGGTAGTGATTTTGCAGAGATTGCTTCTGGCGAGATCAATACCGTTTTGCCCTTAGTTAGGGATAGTCTGTCAAATTTATCTTGAGCACTAATCTGATATTTTTCCTGAATTAAGGGGGTAGATAATTCTACATCTTTTCCTAGGTGAGCACAGATTTTCAAAACATCAAAATGCGCTATATCATGATTTATAAGGTTGTGCCATAAGCTATTTGTAGAAAGGAAAAAAGTGCCCTTTTTTACATCTAAGTAGTATTTAGGACGATAGAGGTATTCTTCTTCTAGAAAGAAATACCGATCGATCTGGTGAGTAAACATTTCAAAAATTTGCTGATGATACTTTTTGCCGCCAATCAATATAACTTTGTCGACACCATGCTTTTTCTTAAAAGAGTCGATCGCTGAGCATATCAGATATGCCTCTCCACTATTGTGAGGACATAATATCGCCACTTCGTCTTCTCGCAGTTTAATTTGGTGCTTCAGATATTTTGTATACGCCCTTCTGGAGAGGGCTTTTACCAGAATTCGTTTTATTAGATTTTCCATCTTGTGAAAGTTTTTTATCATAAATTTTTATCAATCACGAAATTTATCTCCAACTTGTAATCCCTGTCTTTATTGATCGCGTAAGCTGTTTTGAGGCCGGAATTTTTCTTATCATTTACCAAAATTCTTTCGCCCTGCGGTAAATCGAAAATTATTTGGTTATATCTGATGCCGCTTTTTTCTAAAAAGGAGAGTAGTTGCTTCTCGTATTTTTTTTCTCGCGCGGTCATCAAAATCACTTTGTCTTCAGTAGAAATTTGTGCAAAAAATTCTTTAACACCTTCAAGCAATTCGTCGCCTCCATGCAGGTGGCCGTTATGCTTAACGATGGTGCCATCAACATCAAACAACCATGTTTTTGGAAGTGGAGATAGGGTTAGCATTAAAAGTCCAATTCATTGAGATAAAGCAGGCCGTTGTAAAAAGAGGCGCAGACCGAATCGTAATCTTCCCAGGCGTAAGTGGTGAGAGAAAGCCAGATCAAAGAGTGAAGAATTTTGATTTTAGTTTTATCGACTTTGGTCGCGCTGAAAAATTCTTCTTCTACCGCCTCCCAATCATTAGAGTCGACGCGCAACAAAACTTCATTTTCAACTATCTCAAGGGTAAAATTTTTGCGATTAAATTGGTCGTAATTGCCGATGATCGAATAATAAAGTTTTGCCCAATCGTAATCCTTATCTCCGTAGAATTTTGAACTACCAAAATAGCCGCGTGGATCGATCAGAACGGGTTCAACTTCCTCATTTCTAATCATTATATTTGAGAAAGTTGGATCGCCGTGGATGAGATAAAATTCAGTCGGAAAATACCTCTTCACCAAATCAGAAAATTTTTCTTCGAGGTAAAAAATATTTTTACATTTTTTGCCGTTAATCGTTATAAATTCTTGACCTGCAAAAGGTACAAGATTTTTAATTTTGGCAATTCGAGCAAAAGTTTTGCTGACGTAATTATCTAAACAATCTTGGTAATTGGCCTCGATCTTTGGCGTTAAATGATGCAGGTGGTTAATTTTGGAAATTATTTTACGTAAAATTTCTTTCTTCTGCGAGAGGGTAAAATTTTTATATTCAAAAACATTTTTGCCGTCGATTTTTTCCATCACGAAAGGCTCGAAACTAAAAATTTTTGGCACATCTTTAAAGCCCAAATCAGTTACTTTTTTATACCAATTCAACTCATCAACCATGATTGATTTACCATATTCATTAACCGTCATTTTGGTTACGCGGTCTTGCTCAAAGACCATTTTATTGAATGGGCGGCACTTCGCTTCTTTTGAATCATTATCGTTGTAAGAAAGCATCGTGCCAATTTCTCTAGTGTGAGAAAGGCCAAAAGAACCGAAAGGAATTTCGTTATTTTGTAGCCACAAAACAAATTCTCCTTCTTCTGCAACTGCGGCGATTTCTTTCGGACTCTTAATTAAAAACAATCCCGCCACGCCATTTTCTTTTGAAGGAACTTTAACAAATTTGCCGTCAACAAAAGACCAGCGGCATTCGAAACTTTTGGATAGAGCAACTAAATTTTGGTCAATCTTCTCAGGAATTTGGGTATTTTCTGCGAATAATAAATCGCACCAAACCAATGCAAATGACTCATCTTCCGGAATCAGCCTCAACGCATCTTGGATTCCCGAACAAGTTCCCTTCTTGCTTGCACGAACCAATTCGTAATCAACAGAGTCGGCAAAAGTTTTGAGATAGTTATCCAAAACATCCGCTTTGTAATCACAAATAATAATGAATTTTTTATCCTGAAATTTTTCAAAGAGATGAAAAATTAATGGCTTATTTTCTATCGGCACCAAGCATTTTGGCTTGTTAATGGTCAGCGTTTCAAGCCTAGAACCTCTGCCGCCAGCTTGGATGATTACGTATTTCATTTAGCTGACCCCAATTTCTCTTAAGAACGCCTTGTCTAAACTATCCTCTTCGTGCTTATTCTTGAAGCCTTGAGGGCTGCCGCAGTAGGCGATTTGAGCGTTATTTAAAATCGCGATTGAGTCACAAATCTCGTCCATGTCGGACAAAATATGTGAGCTGAAAAAAATAGTTTTGCCGGAATTTTTGTAGGCGATTAGTTCGCGCTTCAAGGCAATGCGCGCCTTTGGATCTAGTCCAGACATGGGCTCGTCCAAAATTACTAAATCTGCTTCCGATAAAAAAACAGCGAGAAGCCCGAGTTTTTGCGTCATTCCTTTTGAATATTTGCTAACTTTTTGCTTCAGTATTTCGAATTTCAGATCGAGATTTTCGCAAAGTTCTTGCGCCTTTGCGGCGTTATATTTTTTGCCGTAAAAATCCAAAACGAACTGCAAAAATTCTTCACCTTTTTGATGAATTGACGGATGAAATTTTTCCGGCAAATAACAAAGGCGCTTACGGGCTTCTGGCAGGATGCGCGACACGCCAAAAATCTCAACTTCGCCGTGATCCTGGTCGAGCAAATCTAAAATAATTTTGATCAGAGTGGTTTTGCCCTGCCCGTTCAAACCGATGAAACCAAAAATTTCATTTGGCTTTACTTCAAAACTAACCTTGTCGAGCACGGGCTGTGCAAATACTTTGGAGATTTCAGAAATTTTTAGAGGAAGCATTTTTTTAGAAAAAATTTTTAATTCGGTAATTCAGTTTTTTAGTTTGGTAATTCAGTCATCCCCGCGAAGGCGGGGATCCAGAATAAAAACCTGGAGTGAGTTGTGAGAACTCCTGGATCCCCGCCTTCGCGGGGATGACGCAAGAAGATCAAAAATAACCGCGCCAACTAACTCACTCAAGTAAGAATTTTGACGAAATTCTTCACGCTAATTCGGTCATCCTCGCGAAGGCGGGGATCCAGAATAAAAACCTGGAGTGAGTTATGAGATCTCCTGGATCCCCGCCTTCGCGGGGATGACGCAAGAAGAACAGAAATGAACGCGTCAACTAACTCACTCAAGTAAGAATTTTGACGAAATTCTTCACGGTA
>CAIQBQ010000015.1 GCA_903870105.1 uncultured Alphaproteobacteria bacterium
GGTTATTAGTAGTGAATCTAAGGCTTCTTGTGAGATAGGAGATGCTGCTAAAGAGCTAGGGGTATTTTTCATAAAAATCTAATGACGGATTTGGGTTAAACTGTAAGACTTATTATTGTTTTTGCTTATCAGCAACCAACCTTAAAACTTTTTTGCTTTAGAGCTTGAGACCAGAACAAGTTAACAAATGGAACGCAAGGATTAACTCGTTAAGAACCAGAAAGAGTATTTAAGAACACTCTGAGTAACCCGCAAATTCCTCATCACGTAACTGAGATTTCTTAAATTTTCCAAATCCAAAACATCTCTTCAATTTTCACTGTAATTCTCGCGCGAAATCAGCCGATATTCTAATCGACTTTGTTGCTTTCGAGGTTCTTTGTGAATGATTGTGGCTGCAAGGGGCAATCATTCCTTTTAGCTTCTCGAGCCAATAATTCAGAAATGATTTGGGTTGATCAATTTTTACTTAGAGCTTTCCCCAGAGGACTTTTTGCGTCCGTGATTATTAGCAAATCCAAGACTTCTTGTGGAGGATTATCTAGAACGCCAACTTGTGGGCTAGGTTGGCCAAATAGACGACCTATAAAATCTCTTGCTACTCTCGTAATTTTTTAATTACTTATTTTGTAATAAGGCTGTTTTTGACCTAGCAACCATTGTTCAAATAGAACCTGCTTAGATGATTTGGATATTTACTAAAGGCTGTAATCTTCTAATAGTTTCGACTTCGCTCAACAGACGGATAAAATTAAGCGCGAACTAAATCACTGTAATCTTGCATAAGATCAAGAGTCATCTGGCTTGGGGTTGGGTAGTTGTGTTTGTTTTCAATCGAACCGATGCGGGTAAGTTCAGCGGCAGAGCCGGTTAGAAAAGCATCGATCGCATCAGAAAATTCTTCTGGTTTAATGTGACGCTCAACAACTTTAATGCCGCGTTTTTTGGCGAGTTCAATTACGGTTAGGCGAGTGATTCCGTTGAGAAAACAATCTGGAAGCGGGGTGTGCAATTCGCCATTTTTCATTACCAGAAATAAATTCGCACCGGTCGCTTCAGCAAGGAAGCCGCGGTAATCAAGCATTAAGGCATCATTGTAGCCTTCGCATTCCGCTTCATGTTTTGAGATTGTGCAAATCATGTAAAGGCCGGCAGCTTTTGAGGCGGTAGGTGCGGTTTCGGGTGAGGGGCGTTTGTAGCGGGCAAATTTTAATTTTAATCCCGTTTTGCGCGCCTCTTCTGAATAGTAAGGGGGCCATGGCCAGCAAGCGATGGCGACGTGAATTTTATTTTGCTGAGCAGAAATGGCCATTTTTTCCGAGCCTCGCCAAGCGAAAGCGCGCATGTATCCGTCGGTGATATTTTGTATTTCAGCGATTGCTTTTTTTGCTTCATTCAATTCTTCAACCGAGTAAGGAATATCGAATCCAATCATCTTGGCCGAAGCGTGCAGACGAATTGAGTGCTCGTTAAATTTAAAAATTTTTCTGTTGTAAATTCTCTCGCCCTCAAAAACGCAAGAAGCGTAATGTAAGCCGTGGTTGAGGACGTGAACTTTTGCTTCTTTCCATTCTACAAATTTACCATCTTGCCAGATGAAGCCGTCACGTTGGTCGAAAGGGATGAGATCAGACATTTTGTAGGTACCAATTGTAAGTTGTTCTAATGCCGTCAACTAAAGAAGTTTTAGCTTTCCAGCCGTAAGAATTAATTTTTGAAACATCGAGAAGTTTGCGCGGAGTGCCGTCTGGCTTAGATGCATCGAATTCAATCTCTCCGGTAAATTGAGTAATTTCTTTGAGAGTTTCTGCTAATTCGCGAATCGTTACATCTTCGCCGGTACCGATATTTGTAAGTTCAGTGATGTTTTTATTGTTCATCGAAAAGACGCATGCCTCGGCTAAATCATCAACATAAAGTAGCTCGCGCTTAGGATTGCCGCTGCCCCAAACTTGCATTGATTTTTGTCCAGAAATTTTTGCTTCGTGAAATTTACGCAAAAGCGCAGGCAAAACGTGAGAGTTCACGAGATCAAAATTATCATTAATGCCGTAAAGATTTGTCGGCATTAAAGGCACGAAGTCGCAACCATACTGGGCGCGATAGGCCTCGCACATTTTTACGCCGGTGATTTTTGCGATTGCGTAGCCGTAATTTGTTGGCTCAAGCGGGCCAGTTAGAAGGTGCTCTTCTTTCATCGGTTGCGGTGCTAATCTTGGATAAATGCAAGAACTGCCGAGAAAAATTAAACGCGTTACGCCGGCGATGTAAGAGTTGTGAATAATGTTGTTTTGAATTTGTAAATTTTCGTAAGTAAAGGCTCCGAGCTGTGATCTGTTGGCTTCAATGCCACCAACTTTTGCCGCGGCGAGGAAGACGAATTCTGGCTTTTCGCGGACGAAAAATTCAGCTACTTGTGCTTGATTAAGAAGATCAAGTTCGACGCGAGTTTTAGTGATAATATTGCTGTAGCCTTGTTTTTGTAACTCACGCAGGATTGCTGAGCCGACCATGCCGCGATGACCAGCTACGAAAATTTTAGAGTTTTTTTGCATTTATTAAAATTTTTTTTGGAACTCCCTCACTTTTGTGAGGGCAATGCCGCGTTTAGTTTTTTCAACATTCCTAAGAAAGAGGAAATCCAGGAGGTTGGTTAATTATTTACGAAACTAGTTTTCTGTCAGAATCGACCATCATTTTAACTAATTCTTTGAACTTAACTTTTGGTTCCCAGCCCAATTCTTTTTTAGCTTTTGAGTAGTCGCCAATTAGCAAGTCAACTTCCGCTGGACGGAAATATTTTTCACTGATTTCAACATATTTTTTCCAATCCAAACCGACGTAACCAAAAGCTTCTTCGAGGAATTCTTTTACTGAATAGGTTTCTCCTGTCGCGATTACGTAATCATCAGCTTTATCCTGCTGAAGCATGAGCCACATGGCCTCAACGTAGTCACCAGCAAAACCCCAATCGCGTTTGGCGTCGAGGTTTCCTAGGTAAAGTTTGTCTGCCTTTCCAGCAAGAATTTCAGCGAGACCGTGGGTGATTTTTCTAGTCACAAAAGTTTGGCCGCGGCGCGGAGATTCGTGATTAAACAAAATTCCGCTGCAGGCAAAAAGATTATAAGATTCGCGGTAATTTACGGTTAGCCAGTGACTGTAAAGTTTAGCGCAAGCGTAAGGGCTGCGTGGGTAAAAGGGTGTAGTTTCGCGTTGAGGAATTTCTTGAACTTTTCCAAACATTTCGCTGCTCGATGCTTGATAAAATCTTGTTTTGATGCGTGTGTCTTTGATTGCATCTAAGATTCTGCAAGTGCCTGTTGCATCAATATCGGCAGTATATTCCGGCACATCAAAACTTACTTTAACGTGACTTTGTGCACCAAGATTATAGATCTCATCTGGAACAACTTTTTCTAGTAAGCGTGAAATTGAAGAAGAGTCAGACAAATCTCCGTAATGCAAAAATAATTTCTTGCCGCTGATTTCTGCATCATTGTAGAGATGATCGATGCGACCAGTGTTGAAGCTGCTTGAGCGTCTAATGATGCCGTGAACTTCGTAGCCTTTGCTAAGTAATAATTCGGTTAAATAAGAGCCGTCCTGTCCGGTGATTCCGGTGATTAATGCCTTTTTCATTTAGAGGGAATTGAGCTGGTTGAGAGATAAAGGATTTTTTAAGAGTAATTTTTTTGCACGCCAGAGGACGTGAAGTTTTTCTTTTAGATTTTTCGCATATTTGAGTTGGACAAAAACTGTTTCAAGTCTTTGTTTCAGAGAGTTTACACTAGATTGGTTGGTGCCAATATTTTGATTAAAAACCGCGGTAATATTGATTGGAAAAAAGAGATATTTTTTCTTTGCGACTAGAGCCATGTTGAATTCGTAATCCATGCTGTAGAGATTTTTTTCGTTGAATTGGTGATTCTCGAAAATTTTTCTGCGATAGTAAAATGACTCACCAGATCCTATTGGGCAAAGCTTAACAAGATTTCTTCTTGTTATGGAAATTGCTGCGCTATTCAAAAATGAATTAGAAAATCCGATGCAATAACTATTGAAATAAGCGACGTCAAAATTCGGATTAATCGTAGCGTAGTAAAAAAATTCCTCAAAGAAATTTTTGTGAAAAAAATCGTCGCAGCCTAGAAAGCCAACAACATCACCAGTAACATGTTTCAAGGCAATATTGCGTGCATTAGAAATGCCGCTGTCTTTTTCTTTGATCCATTTGATTGTTTGCGAGAATTTTTTTTGGTAGGTAGAAATAATTTCATGTGTGCCGTCGGTGGAAATTCCATCGACAATTACAAGCTCTTTATTTTCATAGCTCTGTGCCAGAAATGATTCAATCGCGCAAGCGATGTATTTCTCGCCGTTAAAAACAGTGATGATTACAGAAATTTTCATAAATTTTTTTTTCAAAAGATGTCCAAGGAAACTTTAGCTGACTTTATGAATCAACCTGTGGCTGTGGTTGGGGTAAAAAAAATTATTGTTGTGGCTTCGGCGAAAGGCGGAGTCGGAAAATCTACAATTGCTTGTAATCTCGCGGTTAGTGCTAAGCGCTCTGGCCTGAATGTAGCCTTGGTTGACGCGGATATTTATGGGCCGTCAATTCCACATTTAATGAATCTCGCCGAAAAGCCAGAGATGAAAGACAATTTGCTTTTGCCGCTAATGAGTCACGGCGTGAAATGTATTTCGATTGGCTCGCTGATTGATCCCAATGCCGCTGGCGTCTGGCGCGGGCCGATGGTTACGAAGATTCTTTACCAATTAATTCGTAGTGTGAATTGGAAAGCTGATGGCAAGGAGGTTGATCTGATGGTAATCGATATGCCGCCAGGAACCGGGGATGTTTATTTGAGTATTGCCGAAAAATT
Source organism: uncultured Alphaproteobacteria bacterium (assembly GCA_903870105.1). Lineage (GTDB taxonomy): Bacteria > Pseudomonadota > Alphaproteobacteria > Rickettsiales > UBA1997 > UBA2645. The sequence continues at coordinate 4,887 of CAIQBQ010000015.1, forward strand.
TCCACTCGCCGGAGTGGTAATTATTTCAACGCCACAAAGTCTTGCGGTGATTGATGTCGTGAGGTCGATTGATTGTTTCGCAAAGTTAAAAGTTCCGATTTTAGGCTTGATCCAGAACATGTCTTACTTGGAAAGTTCGGGTGAAAAAAAATATTTATTTGGCAAAGACGGCGCAAAGGATTTGGCAAAAAAAATGGGGATAAAATTTTTGGCAGATGTGCCGTTGATCGAGGGAATTGGTGAAGTTGGGTCGATTGATTTAAGCTCAGTAGTAAAAGAATTATCCTAACTTCGCCTTCTTCTGAATTATTGCTTGCTCGGGGGTGATTTTGCACACTCGTTCTTCTCGTAATTACAGGCGACAATGCAGGCGATAATAAGGGGAGGGCAGCTTCATGCGCAAACTAACCGTGCTTGTGATTGTGATGATGTTGGTAAACTCCGAACAAAGACAAATATTCTGGATGTTGATCAATATCTTCCGGAGCCCCGTGGCAGCAAACGTGGTGATTAATACAAAAAACTAAATCTGTCTTTTGCATCACCAAATGAAGGTCGTGCGAGATCAGCAGAATTGTGCATCCACGCTCACTTCTAACCTCTTCAATAATTTGATAAAAATCCTGAATTCCAGCAATATCCATATATTGCGTAGGCTCGTCGAGCACAAGCAAATCGGGCTTTCTAGCCAGTGCGCGGAGGAATAAAATCTTTTGCAATTGCCCGCCAGAAAGATCGTGGATTTGTTTGTCTAAAATCTTTTCAACATTTAGGCGTTTAGCGAGTGCTTTATCAATCGCGCCATTTTCAAGTTGCACAAAATCGCGTGATGAGATCGGAATATTTTTTTCGATCTCAATCTTCTGCGGCATGTAGCCAATGCTGATTTTTTTATTACTAAAAACTTCGCCGCTAGTAGGTTTAATAATGCCGAGCAGAATGCGCGCGAGAGAAGTTTTTCCGCCGCCATTAGGGCCAATCAACGTGGTGATTTTGCCTTTTTTTAGTTGCAGAGAAATTCCTTCAATGATTTGCTTTCCGCCGATTTTTAATCCGATGTTTTTTAACTCGATCAATGCCATTTTTCAGATTATTTTTGCTGTTTTTAATTTTTGCCAATCAGGCCTGGAGCCTTGATTTTGCTGCCTCAATTAACCCTGTCTACCAAATTGTTTTGGCGATTGGTGGAGAAGGTAATTTAATTATTAAGCCGGGTTCATCGGAGCATGACTACCAGTTAAAAAAAAGCGATATTTCTGCGCTGATCAAAGCTGATTTAATTTTTTACGTAGATGATTCACTCGAGAAGAATTTTCCAAAATTAATTAAGAATTTTCAGCTTGAAAAAAAAGCTTATCAACTCTCTAAGGTCAATGGAATCCGACTCTTGCAACGTAGAGATGATTCAAAAAAACTTGATCCACATCTTTGGCTTGATCCAGAAAATGGAATAAAAATTGCAGAATTTGTTGCGCAGAAATTTTGCGAGACTGACGAAAAAAATTGTCATAAATATCAGAATAATTTTCAGAAATTTCGTCAAGAAATCGCTAAAGTTGAATTAATAATAAAATCAGACTTAGCAGGCTTTGACACCGGTTACGCAATCTACCACGACGCTTACCAATATTTCGAAAATTTCTGCGCAATTAAGGCGCAAAAAATAATTTCTTACGACCATAATTTGCAGTTAAAACTTAATGATTTGCGTGGTCTAGAATCTGCAAAATGCTTGGTAAGTGAGCCAACGGATGAAAGAAGTGCGGCGCAGAAATTGGCCAGAAATTATCAGATTAAATTTGTGACTCTGGATGTGATTGGCGGAGATGAGAGCTATGCAAAACTACTTACAAAAATTGCGCAGGGATTTGTGAATTGTTCTAAAAAATAAGATTTCTGCCCGCGGGCAGAAATTGATCGATTTTTTTAATAAGAGTAAAATTAACGTCTCGTTAGAGATGGCGGGTTAAAAAGAGGCAGATGCGCTTTACATTTTCTTGAATTTTCACTTTCGCGAAAATGATGGAAGGAGTAGCTGTAGCGCTATCTTTGCTAAAGCGAGAATCCAGAAGATTAAAGTTTTCGATAACCACAAATCTTAATCCCGTAGCCGTCCAGCCCAATCACAGACTTCTTTGAATTAGTCAGAAGGAGCATGTCGCTCACCCCTAAGTCAGAAAGAATTTGCGCTCCAGTTCCGTAGTTACGCAGCTCGGTTTTTTTATTTTTGTCTGTTGCTTCAAGCATGTGGGAGATGGCTTCGGTGGGTTGTCTAATCACTACAATTACACCATTTCCAATGCGCGAAATTTTTTTCATTGCCTTGGCAAGAGAGTCGGTTCTTGGATTTTGTGTATCACTCAAGCAGTCAGAAAAAATATTTAGGTGATGCATTCTTACCAGTGTTGGCGCGACTTTGCTGATTTTACCTTTAATTAGCGCGACATGTTCAACGCCATCAACTTTGCTTTCGTAAATTACTAAATCGAATTCGCCACCATGTTTACTGACGAATTTTTTGCGCTCTTTTACTTCGATTAATTTTTCATTTTGACGGCGGTACTCGATGAGGTCGGCAATGGTGGCAATCTTGAGCTGATGCTTTTTGGCGAATTTGATGAGGTCAGGCATGCGCGCCATTGAGCCATCATCATTCATGATTTCGCAGATTACTCCTGAAGGGTTTAATCCCGAGAGGCGAGCTATGTCGACTGCGGCTTCGGTATGTCCTGCGCGTACAAGCACACCGCCTTTTTCAGCTTTGAGCGGAAAGATGTGTCCGGGGCTAACAAGAGACTCTTTGCCTTTTTTTTCATCAATAGCATCGCGAATTGTTTTAGCGCGATCGAAGGCGGAAATGCCGGTAGAAATTCCTTCACGTGCTTCGATTGAAACGGTGAAAGCAGTTTGATGGCGGGATTGATTATGCAGAGACATTAAAGGCAATTCAAGCTTGCGAACCCTTTCTTCTGTTAGTGTTAAACAAATTAAGCCACGACCATACTTGGCCATAAAATTAACTTCTTGGTCGCCGCACATTTCTGCGGGAATTACTAAGTCACCTTCATTTTCGCGTCCTTCATCATCGACCAAAATAAAAATTTTTCCGGCTCTGGCTTCGGCGATGATTTCAGAGATGGAGGCGAGGGCGGAATTTTTAAGCATTTTTTAATAAGTTTAAAATTTCTTGAATTCCCACGCGGGAAAGAATCCAAGAAAGTTAATATTTAGCGCAAAACGTAGCGCGCGATTACGTCAATTTCTAAATTTATAAAATCATTCACAGCCGCGTCTTTAAATGCCGTATTGGCGATCGTATGGGGAATTAAATTTACGCTGAAGGAATTTTTCTTTACTTCATTAACAGTAAGTGAAGCGCCGTTGAGTGTTACCGAACCTTTCTCGGCGATAAATTTCATTAACTCTTTTTTAGTTGAAAAAGTGAATTTCTTAGAATCTTTAATCGGCTGAATTGCTAGGATTTTTGCAGTTCCATCAACATGCCCTAAAACCATGTGACCACCAAGCTCATCGCCAGCGCGCAAAGCGAATTCAAGATTAATTTCTTCGCCAATTTTCCAATTTTCTAAAGTTGTTTTCTCACAAGTTTCATTCGAAGCCTGAAAAGAAAGTAGAGATTTTTTTTGCTCAATCAAAGTTAAACAAATGCCGTTGCAAGCAATAGAACAGCCAATCGCAAGCTTACGATTTATTTTTCCAACGACGGAAATTTTGAGTAGTAAATCTTTTTTAGGATTTTTTTTGAGTTCAGAAATTTTCCCAAGATGCGTAATTATTCCGGTGAACATTTTTTATTTTTCTTCCTCTCCTTTCGCCATTTCTTCTGAAATGAGTTTTCTAATTTTTTTAATTGCCGCTTCTTCTATTTGTCTGATGCGTTCGCGTGAGACTTTGTGGATTTGACTTAGTTCTTCAAGGGTCAGTGGATCTTCGGACATCTGACGCTTGAACAAAATATCTTTTTCACGCTCGTTTAATTTTTCGAAGGCTCGATGAAAAAGAGATTCGCGCTGCCATTTTTCCTGATTTTTAATGGCAATTTCTTCCTGAGTTTCTTGATTTGCTTCCATTAAATCGACAACTTCAATTGAGTCGCCTTCTTCGCCAATTTGTTTGTTTAAAGAAGAGTCGGATTGAGAAAGGCGTGAATCCATTTCTAAAACTTCTTTGTTTGAAACGTTGAGAATTTCCGCGACATGCTCGATCTGCGAAGGATTGAGAGCCGATTCACCAGAGTAAATACCAAGCTTCTTTTTGATTTTGTGAAGATTGAAAAAGAGTTTTTTTTGTGCTGCAGTCGTGCCGATTTTTACCAAAGACCAAGAGCGCAAAATGTGATCCTGCATGAAGGCGCGAATCCACCACATTGAATAAGTAGAGAAACGAAAACCCTTGTGCGGGTCAAATTTTTTTGTGGCGTGAATCAGACCTAAATTGCCTTCAGCGATTAGATCAGTCATTGGCAGGCCGTAATTGCGGTACTTGCTCGCCATTTTTACGACGAGGCGCAAATGACTTTGAATCAACATTTTTGCCGCTTCCTTGTCTCCAGTTTTAGCGAAATGAATGGCATAAGTTTTTTCTTCTTCCGCAGTTAAGAGCGGAAATTTTTGAATCTCGTGAATGTAGTGGAGGAGAGATCCGCTATTAGATTTACTTAAATTTTTTTGCTTCATCATTAATCAAAGATTCTAAGTTGTTGGCCTTCGAAGCTGTTTTGTCTAAGGAGAAGGTGATTTCAGGCACAGAGCGCAAAGTAATTTTCTTAGCTAATTGATAACGAAAATGCGGCGCGGATTCATTTAGTTTTTTAACAATTTTTTCGTGCATTTCTTCATTGCCAAAAATATCGACAAAGATGCGAACAGCTTTGGCATCTGGACTGACATCAGCTTCGAGCACGGTGATTAAGCTTCCTGGAACGGTTAGAATGTCTGCGCGCAGAAAAATTTCTGACATCACGCGCTTAATGTTTTCACCAATTTGGAGCTGACGTTGGGACTTATTTTTAGATTTCATTTTTTCTTTGATTCGAGTTATTTTCCAACAAGCTCAACATGATTACGGATAATCGAAGAGTGGGTTATTTGGGCTAGAATTTCTTGTACTGCTGCACGCCTTTTAACAGGATATTAAAAGTGCAAAGTTTAATTGATTGTGGATTTAGTAGATCTGAGCTGCGCACAGATGCGGTAAGCATTTTGCGCTCATTTTCTGTGTAAGACAAAAATTGGTAATCGCTTTTATTGTAAGGATGTTCGGCGAAATACATCTCGGTTTCGAGGCGGCCAAATTTTGAATGGTAGATATTCATATTGATGTGTGCGGCACGGCCAGGAGAGCTTCCGGGCATGATGGTAATAAAGTGGTAATTTCCAAGATTATCAGTGATTGCGCGGCCAGACATATTAAAATATTTATCGATGTACGCGCTGTTTGGCTCAAGCAAAGTGTGATATTTTCCGGCGGCATTAGTTTGCCAAATTTCAATTACGGCATTGTCGATTGGCACGCCAAAAGAATCAGAAATAGTACCTTGTAAAAAAATTACTTCACCAAAGGCGCGGTAAAATGCTCCGGTTTTTTTAGCGAGATTATTAGTGCTGGCAAAGGTTTCTGGCATTGACAGGTCGGCAGAAAAAAAACGCGAAGGAGTTGGAGTTTTTGGATTAAAAATTGACGGCGATTCTTTAGAAAAGTCATTTACCACATTGCCTCGAACATCAGTAAATTCTTCCGGAGTGGCGGATTTTATTTCTTCGTTAGAGTAAGTTTCATCGCCAATATTTTTCATTTCTGCTGCTAAGGAAATGAGAGGGAATAGGAGGAATGAGATTAAAAAAATTAGTCTTGGCATGTTTGTTTTTTCGCGTCATTGCTGCTTAGAAGGAGAGCCAAAATGGCTAAGGAGATGACATGATACTTTTTAATTCATACTTTTGGTAAGGTTACGCCGGTTTGTCCCATGTATTTACCTGCGCGCATGTCGTAAGAGACTTCGCAAGGTTGATCGCCTTTAAAAAACAAGAATTGGCAGGCTCCTTCGAAGGCATAAATTTTTGCCGGAAGTGGAGTTGTGTTAGAAAATTCTAAAGTGACGTGACCTTCCCAGCCTGGTTCTAGCGGGGTTACATTGACGATAATTCCGCAACGAGCGTAAGTTGATTTGCCAACGCAAACCACTAATACATCTTTTGGAATACGAAAATATTCTACTGTGCGCGCTAGAGCGAAGCTATTTGGTGGAATTATGCAAACGTCAGTTGTGCGATTTACAAAACTAGTTTCGCAGAAATTTTTTGGATCAACTACAGCTGAATCTATGTTGGTAAAAATCTTGAATTCGTTTGAAACACGAGCGTCGTAGCCGTAAGAAGAATTACCATAAGAGATTATTTTTTGTCCATTCTCATCAATCTTAACCTGATGAGAGAAAAATGGCTCAATCATCTTTTGTTTTATTGCGAGATCAGCGATAGATCTGTCGGAAAGAATCGTCATTAATTTTGATTTTTGATTTTAGATTTTTGAACTTATCTAAACTTGTCTCACAATAAATCAAAAATCAAAAATTTTAAAAATTAAATGCACGACCTTTCCTACCTAAGAGACATTCTAATTTTGCTTTTTGCGATGGTGGCGATTGTTGTTATTTTTAAGCAATTGAAACTCAGTCCGGCTCTCGGTTATCTCATTGCTGGCGCGGCGATTGGGCCATTCGGATTTGGGGTTTTAACCAGCACAGAAACAACAAAGTCAATTGCCGAGCTCGGAATTGTTTTTCTTCTTTTTGCAATTGGTTTGGAGTTAACCTTCGACAAATTGAAGGCGATGCGTACCTATATTTTAGGTTTTGGTGGTTTGCAGGTTGTTGTTACTTCTGCGCTGATTTCGGCGGTTTGTTATTACTTCACTCATCTGTCAGCAGAGCTTTCAATCATCATCGGTAGCGCTCTATCGATGTCTTCAACGGCAATTGTGATGGAGGTAATTGAAGAAAATAATGAGCAAACAACTCGTGTTGGGCGTCTTGCTTTTTCGATTTTGCTCATGCAAGACTTAGCGGTGATTCCGATTTTAGTATTGTTGCCACTGCTTTCAAAAACTGACTTACATGTTGCTCATGCACTAGGCGGAGCATTAGCCAATGCGATTGTGGCGATGGTTATTATTTTTGCGACTGGGCGACTTTTATTGCGTCCTCTTTACCGCCTCATTGTTGAATCGCAAAATAATGTTCTTTTTCTCAGCTTCACTTTAATCGTGATTTTAGGTTCGTCATTTTTGAGTCATAAAATGGGCTTATCCTTTGCTCTTGGCGCTTTCGTTGCTGGATTGATGGTGGCAGAAACGGAATATAAATATCGCGTTGAAGAAGAAATTCTTTCTCTCAAATCACTGTTGCTGAGCTTGTTTTTTATGGCGATTGGCATGTCGTTTGATTTCAATCTGCTTCTCGAAAGTTTGCCCTACATCGTTCTAGCTTCACTAATGTTGATTGCTGCCAAAACCACGATCATCTTACTTCTTTGCCGTCTCTTTCGCTTTCCGCTCGCGCCATCAATTCATGCCGGTCTCTTACTTGCGCAAGGTGGTGAATTTGCCTTTGTTGTTTTCTTGATGGTGGTTCAGCAAAGATTGATGGATGTAGATTTAGCGCAGTTTTTAATGACGGTTGTAACCTTTACCATGGCCCTAACTCCGCTTCTTGCAATCATTGGTCGTCGTATCAAAAGCTACCTCTATATCAGCGAAGTTTTGCACGATAACAAACTCAAAAGAGAAATAGGCGAGATCGGAAAACACGTTGTTATTATTGGCTTTTCAATGGTCGGTCGCATCGTGACTTACATCTTGCGTAAGCGAGATGTGAAATACATCGTTCTCGAAAATAATCATCGCATCGTGCGTCTCGAACAGAAGAATGGTTACAGCATTTATTACGGCGACGCGATGAATGTTGATATTTTACGCTACATCGGCGTTGAGCGAGCGGAGTCGGTTGTAGTGGCGATGGAAGACGAGTTTGCCTGTATGAAGATTACTCGTTTTATTCACGAAAATTTTCCTAATGCGACGGTAATTACTAAAACCGAAACTATTAACAATGTTGATCGTTTCAAAAGAGTTGGTGCAACTCATGTTGTTTCAAAAAACGTTGAAACTGGCTTACAACTTACTCGCTCTGCTTTGGCTTCGATTGGGGTTGGCAATTTAGAAATTATTAATTCCCTGGACTCTTTCCGCGAAATTAATCCAGAAATCATCAAAGAAATCATCTCAACTGAAGGTGAGGCGATAAGACAAAAACATTTAACAAAAATAAAGGAGGTCGATGACAACCAAAATTAAATTAGTCACATCTAAATTTTCCCCTTACTGCCATCGCGTTGAAATGGTGTTGATCGAAAAAAATATTTCTTACGAAAAAGAAGTGATCGATTTGCAACACAGACCTGATAAATTCGTCAAAGATTCTCCTCTTGGCAAAGTTCCCTTGCTTTACGTCGATGGAAAAGTTCTTTTTGAATCAATTGCGATTTGCGAATATTTGGAAGAGATTTTTCCAGAGATTCCTCTTCATCCTAAAAATCCTTACGACAAGGCTTGGCACCGGGCTTGGATGGAATTTAGCAACGGAATTCTTGCTGGAACTTTTAGCATTGCCCTTTCTACAAATCAGGAGCAGTTCGACATTAAAAAAGCTGAAATAATTTCTAAATTAGCTGTGATCGATAAGCATCTCAAATTTGGTCCTTACTTTGATGGAGAAAAATTTTCCTTGATTGATGCTTGCCTAGCTTCCGCTTTAAAGCCACTTACTTTCATCGACAATAAATTTACTCTCGAAATTTTTGATCTTCACAAAAATGTCGCAACTTACACCGAAGGCGTGATTACCCGTGGATCTTTGCATAAAGCACTTCCGTCTGATTATGAAGAAATCTTCAAATCTTACTTAGAGCGTAAGCAATCGCATCTAATGACAATGAGCTTTTCTCTTTAAAATGACTCAAATGTGCATCAATCACCGACGTGGCTAGCTTTCATTTTTGCAATCCATTTTTACCTTATAGTTTTGAAGAGGTAAATTTTAGCTCTTTAGCAAATGGAGAAAAAAGTTTGCAAATCATATCAC
>CAIQBQ010000016.1 GCA_903870105.1 uncultured Alphaproteobacteria bacterium
CAGATTGAACATCTCCGTCGTAATTTTTGCAGGCCCAGATGAAATTGCCGCTCCACTTCAATGCGCTTGCAACCATGTCGTCGATCAAACGGTGCTCTTAGTGAACTTTTCCTTTGAAATCTTTTTCGTAAATTTCGGCAAAAATATCTTTAAAGCGACCGTCGTATTTTTTTAGAATTGTGTTTTTTGTTGAGAGATAAAGCGGCCAGTTTTTTTGTACGGCTAAGTTGAAGCAAGAATTGGCAAATCCGCGAATTGATTCGTCGGTGTTATACATTGCCAAGGCAATGCCGCCGCCTTTGAATTTAAAAACTTCGTGCTCGATTACTTTTCCATCTTCGCCTTCAAATTTAATCGTTAATTTTCCTTTGCCGGGAACGACGAAATCTGTCGCTTTATATTGGTCACCAAAAGCGTGACGGCCGACGATGATTGGAGAAGTCCAATTTGGAACTAGGCGCGGAACATTCGCGCAGACGATCGGTTCGCGAAAAACTGTTCCGTCGAGAATATTTCTGATCGTGCCATTTGGCGATTTCCAAATTTCTTTGAGATTAAATTCAATTTTACGCGCTTCGTCGGGAGTGATTGTTGCGCATTTAATTCCTACGCCACATTCCTTAATAGCATTGGCTGAATCTATGGTTACTTGATCTAGAGTTGCGTCGCGATTTTCAACGCTAAGATCGAAATATTTAATCGGTAAATCGAGGTAAGGTAGGATTAATTTTTCTTTAATGAATTTCCAAATGACGCGAGTCATTTCGTCGCCGTCAATTTCAACGACGGGATTTTTTACGAGAATTTTTTTCATGTTTGAGAATTATTCTTGAACTAGAGAAGGTGGCTAAATAGCAAACTGACTAACAAAAAAACAAGCAACAAATCGGCAAAACAGAGCGGCAGTAATAAATCAGCAAAGAAATGGTGGAGATACGGAGACTCGAACTCCGGACCCCCTGCTTGCAAAGCAGGTGCTCTACCAACTGAGCCATATCCCCACAACAAATTCTTTAACAAAAACCTTGGCTTCAAAAGCGAAGGCGACGCAAGCTAGGAATAAAGTTCGATTTGTCAAAAAAAAATAACAGAAAAATGAAAAAAAAGTTTGCAAACATTCAGAAAGCTTACTCTCTCATCGAGCTGTCGATTGTTTTGGTAATTATTTCTACTCTTGTTGCTGGTGCGTTAACGATCTCGGTGGATAATTTAAAGAACGATCAAACCCGCCTAACGAAAGAGAGAATGGATAAGGTGTATAAAATTCTCGGTAATTATATAAGAGTTAATGAATCTCTGCCTTGTCCAGCTCCGCTAACTAAGGTTAAGTCGGTTGATTCTGATTATGGAACTTCAGGAAATTGCACGACTATTTCTGGGGTTACTGCGATTGCTACAAATTATATTTTGGGAGCGGTTCCAACTCTCACATTAGGCCTTCCGTCGGAATATGCTGAAGATGGTTTTGGTAACAAGATCGTCTATTTCGTCGATAAAAGATTTACCACCGCCGCCAACTTAAATGCCGCACCTGATTTTACTGCTACTAATTTCTCTACAATGGCTAATAATCAACTATCTGCAACTCCCTCGGATCTTTGGTTAATTCAATCAAATCCAGGTGGATCAAGACAGGATGTTACTCGCAATGCGGTATTGGGAATGGTCAGTGCGGGGCAGAATAAACTAGGCGCTTACAACGCCAGATCGGCATCTGCCAATGCCACTTCTTCTGATGCGGATGAGGCTACGAACTCTAATGGCGTTGCTTCTACAATGATCTCTTCCTCACCAGCCAGCAACTCTTTTGATGATTTAGTCTTTTATAAAACAATGAAAGATATCATCGCCGACTACCCAGATATTATGTATCTGGTGCCTTGCGACAATACCAATACTCAATATATAAACGGCTCCAACACTGGGGATACTTGGTATGACGGAATTGTTTACAGCAAAAAAAACGTTTGCCCTTCGCCAAATCAAGATCTTCGTTTTAGCAAAAAATGTGGAACGAATGGGAATTTTATGATACAAAACGAGTCTTGCTCCGTCGTAGGTGTCAATACTTGCAGCCTGACTAACAACCAAGATGTTGGTAATGGAGCGAAGTATACAGGAACTACACAAGCTTATTCTAACGGCTCTATTGTTCCATTGTCCTGCAGAACTAATTTTGGGCGCCAAATAATCGGAGGTTCTCGTACCTCTGATGATGCAACTCAAACATGCTCTTCAACCACAACTGACAGATCGACAACCAACCTTCCTCAGGCCGTATGTAGCAATGGAACTTTGTACACCATTAATGATTGCACCGCTTGCAGGAGCTGCTCTGGCATCGCCACCAATCCCAACAATCTTACTAAGTTAAGTTGGGGTAAAACCAATACATGCCTCTCCTATGGTAGCTGCGATACTAGTGTAACATGCCCAACTAATTGCGTTTCTGGAACAGTTGCAAGTGGCTCGCAAACAGCTTGTGGCCCCTATAGCGATAACTGTAAAGTAAAAATATTTACTACTACTATTTGTAGTTACAGCTTAACAGCATCTTGCACTGTAACTTGCCTTGATGGAGTGTTTAATTTTACAAGCTCCTCTTGTACTGGCAGCGGCTGCTAATGGTTTTATTTAAACAAGAAAATATGCTAAAAAAGAAACCTACAGCTTACTCATTGCTAGAGCTCTCAATCGTAATCGTAATCATTTCGATTTTGATTACCGGAGCAATGACGACAGCGGTTGGAAGTATTGCTATTGCCAAAGTAAAAGTTACCAAAGATCGCGAAAATCTGATCTACAACGCTCTTGGAACTTTTATTGCGACAAATGGAAGGCTTCCTTGTCCTGCAAATATTCTACTTACGAAGTCTGACGCGAATTATGGAGTTTCAGTTGGAGATGCCGGAACTTGCTCTGGGTCTGGGATTTATGCTTCTACCGCAAGCTCTAATCTAGTTTATGGAATGGTTCCCGTGGCGTCTCTCGGGCTTTCAAAAGATAATGGTGAAGATGGCTTTGAAGATAAAATTGCTTATGTTGTTGACAAAAACTTTACCGCCACTGCCAATCTCAGCGCCTCTCCAAATTTTAC
>CAIQBQ010000017.1 GCA_903870105.1 uncultured Alphaproteobacteria bacterium
CAAAAAAATCAAAGCACCGAAAAGCAAATCTTGGCACGGATACACGCTGGTTGGAATCATCACCGCAATTGCTAACAACCATGGTTTCAAGGCTGCGATAGATGAGTATTTCAAACAAATTTACATCTCGCATTTAGATCAAACTGACGAAAGCGACATATCTTTCCTGAACACTCTGGCGCAAAGCTATGGCGCTTTTGCCAAGCTGTCTTTGGGAAGATTATTATTTTTCAGAAGAGGAATAAGCATTTCAGAAAATGGCAAAGAATTGCCGACAACAAAACTTGCTGCTGCACAAATTTCTGACTGGAAACTGCGCGTTTCCGATATGGAAAAATTCGGCAAGGTAATTGCCAAGTGGCACAATTTTGCCACAGGAAAAGAAGAAGATGTTTTTGCTGGAACCGGCGATCCGGCTTATACGATGCGCTATAAATTTGTCAGCGCTGATAGAGCGCTTGCCGCAGCAAAAGCCAAACTCTCTGAATTTAAACGCGGCGCAGAAAACTTAAATTTTTCCACCACAGGAAATCCAAAACTCAGTGCCGAAAACAAAATCACTTTCACCGACATCAAATATCTCAAAAACAAAAACTGGATCATCACGAGTGTTAACCATTCGCTCAGTGATCAAGGATTCACAACTCAAGTAACCGCAATCATCAAATTATCCGATGTGGAGTAAAATTAAAAAATCTGACGAGGGAGAATTCATCATCACCAAATGCGAATTGGAATTGCTGCTTGAGCAGGCTTCCAAAGAAGGTGCCAAAAAAGCCTTAACCGAGCTTGGTCTTCATGATGAAAACGCACCAACTGATATCCGCGATTTGCGCGAGCTATTAAAGGCATTCCGTATGGCGAAGAAGGATAGCTTCAGGATTTTGGTTAAGTGCATCGTAATCGGCTTCGTAACCATTTTAACCGCCGGATTTATTTCTCTTCTTGGCGATCATATCAAACTCAAATAAAAAATTTATGCCGCAATTTGGAAAAGATTCATTGGCAAGATTATCAACTTGTCACCCAGATTTACAAAAACTCTTCAACGAGGTGATTAAGCATTACGATTGCACCATCATCGAAGGTCACAGATCAGACGAAGATCAGCTAAAAGCATTCAACGCCGGCAAATCAAAAATCAAATCTGGTGGCATGCACAATAAAACACCATCACTCGCAGTTGATGTTGCGCCATGGCCAGTTGATTGGAATGACAAAAACCGTTTTTACCATTTCGCTGGCAGAGTTCAGGGCATTGCACAAATGCTCAACATCACAATTCGCTGGGGCGGCGATTGGGATTCTGACAACGATCTCAAAGATCAAAATTTCTACGACTTACCACATTTTGAATTAGTAACCGATTAACCATGGCTTACAAATTTTTAGAAGATTTTAACGGCAATAAATCGTCAAAAAGACTCGCTGGAGCTTTTTGTTTAGTCATCGGTTCTTTGATGAAATTTATCCTGTTTCTTTATGGCTTACGCCATGTTACAGCAACACCTTTTGATCGGCTCGATAGCTCTGCCGATAGCTTGATTTATGTTGGTGCAGCTTTGATTGGATCAGGATTACTCGAACTTTTAAGGCAAAGCAAAAAATGATCCCAAACTTACTGGCAAGATTAGCGGCAATCG
>CAIQBQ010000018.1 GCA_903870105.1 uncultured Alphaproteobacteria bacterium
ATTAAGGCGGGAGCTTGTTATTACTTGGCCAAACCTGCCAATGTCGACATGATCATCAGCGCTTTTGCAGGAAAAATAAACCAACCAGAAAACAAAAACACTTCGCTGAGAAATCTTGAATGGGAACATATTCACCGAGTTATGGCCGATGTCGGTTTCAACATTTCCAAAGCCGCAAGAGCACTTGGAATGCATCGTCGCACGCTAGCGAGAAAACTTGAAAAGAAGCACATTTCTTAAAAGTTAAAAAGTTTTTTTAGCGTTCAGCTTAAAAATGAAAGTTGAGAAGAATTCAAAAAGCGCTTAGCTCTAACGAAAAAGAATTAATCAGGCTTCTTTTCACCGTCTCCAGACGCTGCTGCACTTGCTTCTTTTTCAGTGTTATCACTTCCAGATGCTGCTGCACTTCCCGCTTTTTCAGTGTTGTCACTTCCAGATGCTGCTGCAGCTCCACCTCGTTCTTTTTGAGAATCGTCACCACCTTGACCTCGGTCTCCCTTTCCAGCAGATCGATCCTCGCCACTGCTTACGTCTCGCGTCCCCTTCTTACCTTCGCCAAATTTCATGTGAGCAAGTGTAGATATTGTAGATCGAGTGCTACCTCCAACTTTGCCGCCAAGACTCGCAAGGCGAGTGGCGGCGCCTGCGGCCGCGCCCATGCTTTTTGTCAACATGCCTACGGCATTGGCTGATGGTCCTTTAACTCCACCGCCAACCAACGCCTCAATAATTCCTGGAATTTCATCCATGAATACGTAGAGCAAATACATAACCAACGCGCCTTTAAGCATCGTTAGAATTCTTTGCTCAGGATTTTCGCTGAATAAATTTGTAAGAGCCGGCAAGGCAACGCCAATCATTTCGAAAGCGTGCCATTGGCTAAATCCTTGGAAGTTTAGAAGGCAGGCAACACTGTCATCGAGTGGGTTTATGAATTCTTGGTTATCTTCTTTTTTACATTCCGGCTCTTGATCGTTTACGTAAGGTACAACAACACCGTCACCACCCACACAAATCCTTTCGCAAGACATGGTTTTGGTCGGAGCTTTACCGTGGAAAGTGGCGCTGCCGATTAAAGTTTGATCCATCACCATTATAAAAACAGCGACGTAGGCGAAGAGAATCATCGGCTGCAAACAAAAGCTCATTAACTTTCCAAACCATCCTTCAAAAATACCTTTGGTTTTTTCAAACATGCCGCAAGGGATGATTAATGGCGAAACGAAGATGAGTATAATAATTGCTGCCGCGGATGAGATAAAAATATGCAGCGCTCGAATTCCTAATGAGACCAAGAAGAAGCCAAAAATCATCACCGACAGCGCAAAATAAATTCCAATCGGTCCAATTAGCCAGGCAGCAAAAACCATCGAGGCAATATTGGCATTAGTCATTTGCGGACCAAAACCGAGATAGCGCATCATTTTGCAATCAATCGTATCCCAGATTGCCAAATATTCTTTGCCTGAAGGATAGGTCGACACAATCTCTTGCGTTCCATCGGAAAGAGAGACTTTGCCAAACTGACAACCATCTCGTTGTAGCGGATCTTGCATGGTTTCGATCTTGAACAGCATATTGGCGAAAGCCATCGAAGAGTCGTAAAATCCGCGGAAGAAAATATCCTGCCAAGCGGTGCCAACACAAAAATACATCACAAGCGCTATCTTAAAGATGAACACTAAAATACTTTTTTTATCGCCGAGATTCGCTTTACCGAGCAAGATATTTATTCCGTAAAATACGACAGCCAGAGTGATGCCCATCTTAACCACCAAATGCATCATATTCTGTATTTGCTGAAAAAAGGAGCTTTCCTTTACCTTTTCGCCTTTTTTGTACTTTAGATTTCCACTAGTCAGAGCATAGAGCCCGCTTTCACAAGTGCCGTCAGAACTTGGATATTCATCATATTTGAGGCACCTGCTGTGTCCGGCACGATTATAAAAAAGATTCTCTAAGCTTTCTTTGATACATTGAGCAATGGGAGCGGTAAAATGGGTTTGTTTACCCATGATAATGCCGGTGTCGAAGCCACTATTATTTTGCGAATCACCAATAAAATCGAGACAAGCCTGTGCAAAATAAGGAGAGCCTAAACCACTCTGATAGGGAGACGTTATCATCGCGGTTTTGGTACAATGAACTAGATATTGGCAATAGTTTCTGCACTTACCAGCCTTTGAGTTGTAAGTACAATCCGGATTTCTGATTTCACTATTTGACGAGCACTGCCCAGCATCAATTTGTTCTTGGGTGATGATTGTCCATCTATTTTGATTACTATTCCATATGCCGTCACGGTAGAAATCACAAAAATCTGAGCCGCCGCCAATGTTAAAATTATAAGGGCAAAGGCTGTATGTCTTGGCGCAAAGTAAAGTACCTCCGCTATCCTCTGACTGCGTTTCAAAACGGACACCGCCATTTTCAACCGGGGGCACCGACACGCCTGTATTGTTGTCGACATAACCCGGAAGCATCATCTTACATTGCTCATTTTTTTTGCAAAATGTTGGGGTATTTCGCTTTTGTATATCATTAACGCCATCTGCAGCCTTGGTATTTACAGCAGCAACGTTGGTGTAATCTAGACACATGTAGTTTTGACTACGATCAAGACAGCATTTGTAAGCGGTATCCATGTCGTTCCGGTTCACTTCCACCTTATTATCGTCACGGTACGTGGGGGCTTTCTGTCCAGGCAACACTAGATATTGTTTGCAATTATAGTTACCCGCCTCGGTGCCTTTTAGGTAATATTTTTGTCTCGGATAATTCCCCCGGCTGTCCTTCTTCACTAATGGATCATAACAAACTGTCCCCGAGTAAGGATTGTCTTCATACTCCACTCCATTGTAAAACCATTCGCGATAAGTTTTATTGTCGAAACTCAAACCATCTGAACTTGTATTTTGGAGTCTGACATAGCCATCAATATCGCTCTGAACCTCGGCTTTATAATCTCCGGCACTAAAATCATAGTTAGTTACGTTGGGCTTCATCCAATTGGCTCCACAGACGGAGGTATTGTTAAATACGGCATCGGCTATCCCATATTGAACGCCTAAAAATGCCAAAAAGCCAGCCATCGCCAAACCTACAAGACCTATCGCAGCACAGCATGCACGACTTGTAGGGCATTTTGGCGTGCATTTAGCGATATCTATAAGATCCATAAATATCGACGGAGTATATCTTATGGGTGTCTTGTTGCCGCATTGCCAATTCATGTTAGTTATCGCGATCTTAACGGCGGCATACTCAGTAACAACAACCGCCAAACAAACTTCATTAGTCATCACAAATTCTACATCTTTCCCTCCAGAAGTTGGATCGAATTCCAAACCTTCAACCTCGCCACTGCCAGCACTGCAAGTGCGTGTTCTACCTATTCCGGTTTCATTATCCGCATAAGAATCTTTTGGCCCCAAAGCCGTGAGCAGAAAAATGAAAATGAAAAATGATTTACAAAAATTCTGCATCATTTTTTGCCAGATTTTTCGTAGTAAATAGGCAGCCAATCATTTGGATCTTCACCAACTTCGCTGATAATTTCATCAAGAAGCACGATTGTGTCAGCCCGAGCCGAAAGAACTCTAACCACTTCATCCATTCCGCCAAGATCGACGCGCGCGATCACGCCATCGCTATCTTGCTTAACTAGAAAAAATCTGCTCGAAGGATCTGTGGTTTTTACCAAAGTATATTCACGTTCCGAAAGCATAAAAACTTCGCGATAAGCGATAGTTGCTTTGAGATTTGGCAGAAAAATTTGTGTCGCAGTTTGTTGCACGAGAGTGTCGGAAATACTGCTCTTCGCCGCATCTTCTACCGACTGAGTCGCAAAGACTACAAAGGTGTTTAATTTTCTTAATACCTTCAGCCAATCTTTAATTTTTGGCGCAAAAACTGGATTACCGATTAAGGCCCAAGCTTCATCAAGTACGATCATTGTTGGCTCGCCATGAAGCGAACTTTGGATGCGATGAAAGAGATAAAGCAGAACTGGCGCAATCGCCATTTTATCGCCCAAAATCTGCCCCATTTCAATGCCAAAAACGCGCGAAGAATTGAAGTCGATCAGATCAACTTCATTGTCGAAAAGTTTCGCATGCGAACCTTTTGTGTGCCACATCGCCAAACGATTCGATAAAGTTCCTGGACCTCCTATTCCCATGAATGGCGCGATGTTGCGCATTCTTCTTTGCTCTTGCGGCAATTTATAATTTCCACTCACCGCTTCGTTAATACGTTCAACTTCATGAGCTGGCAAAGGGGCCCCGTCTAAGCTCACAAGAGCCTTCATGAACTCGATTAAAAATGAGCGATTTTCGTTAGTGTCGGCAAGTTGAAACGGATTAAAACCAGAAGTTCTTGCCGCATCAGGAATCATGTAGCGACCACGAATCGCACGCACAAAAATTTCCGCACCGCGATCCTTGTCGAAGAAAAATAATCGCCCTTGGAATTTTTGCGCCTGGGCACAAAGGAAAGTTAGCAAGACTGTTTTACCCGAACCAGTCGGACCAATAATCATCGTATGACCAACGTCACGAACGTGAAAACTGAAGAAATAAGGCGTTCCCGAAACCGTATTCAAAACAGTCACAGCATCGCCCCAATGATTCTTTTTTCGCTTGCCTGAAGGATAATTATGGAAGGAAGCAAAAGCAGCAATGTTGAGCGTGTTAACCGTGCTACGTCGCGCCATGAATTCATGGTTACATGGAAGCTGCGCCCAAAAGGCAGGCTCCATATTCATGCGCTCACGAACACCGGTAATACCAGAATTTGAAAGTTCGACCACGGCCAGAGATAAAGCACTTTCCAGCGCTTTCGGACTTTCTTCGACGCATAGAACCGTCATGTGATGCTGGCCAAAACCAAATTCACCACTCATCGCCGAATCAAGAGCTTGATCAATGTCACGAATTTGCGAAACCGCGACATCTTCAGATTGCACGAGACGACGCTGTTGTAACTGCATCGAGCTAATTGCCACCATGCGATTAATAAAACAAAATGACTGACTAATCACCATCTCAAACGGCATCTGCATAAAACCATCGAAAACTCCGGCATGCGTTGAAGGCCGGTATTCTTTGATCGCGACCAGTCCGGCATGCTTAACACCTGTGGCATGATGCACCTCAATTGACTTCCTTCCGAAAAAAAGTCGATTGATTGGCAAATGATGCGAAATCTCTCCAAGTGGCACTGTCATTGGCTGTGCGCTGCCGCAATTTACAATTCTTGCTAAAAATTCGAGTAACTCAGAAGTGACTCCGCCTTCGTTTTCTACTAAATCGAGTAAGTGCGCCCCGTAATTTCCAAAACCATTAAGAACGCGTTCGGTCATTTCATCCAGCTCGTCATAACACTCGCGCATGTAATTTTCCCACGAGGATTTATCTGCACTATGCTGCAATTTTTTCGCCATGTGCTCAATCATTGCCGCACCTGAAGAATCAGAGCCGCGAATGATGGTGAGATAATGCTCATTGACGAAACATTTTGTATCTGAGTGCTTCGCCATCCACTCATCATTGACTCGCTGCGAAAAAATTTCTGGCATATCACCATCTGGAAAGCCTTTTTCTTTGCGTCTTATTGTATGGAAATAAAGCGAAAAACCACCGGCCGCCATACCCTTCAACAAGTTATTTCTAGAGGCTTTTTTGAGATCAACATCAACGTCATCCGCAGTTTCAAAAGCGAATCCCTTAATCTTCACAACCCGCACCAATTCTTCCTTATAAGTCAAAATCGTATTCGAATTCCAGTGGCACTTGTAGGGAATAAAATGCGCAGCAGAAACTTCTTTCTTGGCAATATGTTCCTTCGCTGGTTTGAGAGTTGTAAAACGCATTAAAAATTTATGATTTTTTATAAGTCGTGCGTCGTAAGTGGTCAGTCGTAGCTAACAATATTTTTTTCAATGATCCTCTTACAAATTTATTTTCAATCTTCCACCCCTTATCCCCTTGCAGGCATCGATCCGGGATGATTAAACATTTACCCTGATTAGACCTTTATTAATCGCCGCTTTCTTGCGGATAAAGACTAAGAGATCAGGGATGGCAGATAGTTAACAAAGTAAAATTAAGGAAAAATTTGAAAAATTAAATTCCATCCACACGATGCCCGCCCCTTGATGATTAGACTTAAAAGTTTGGCGGAGTAGCTCAGTCGGTAGAGCAACGGGATCATAATCCGTGTGTCGGGGGTTCGATTCCCTCCTCCGCTACCATTTTCACATTAATTTTTACGCGAAAGATATTTTTCAGCAAGTGTCTCGGCTTCTTCTAAGCACTCTCGAACTTGCCATTTCTTCCAAGAATAAATCCTCAATATTTGCGCATTTATCCTTGCACTAGAATGTTCCTAAAAAAGCTCCAACTTTTGCCCAAATAAATGCCGGCAACATTTTTTTCCGATCAATAATCTTTTTTAACTTCTGATCATCCCCTCTTTTTTTCTGCGCTCGATATGCCAAGTAAAAAATATTGGAGCCGGTTTTAACGCGCTTTATCCTTAAAAAATTAACCCCCAGCCGACTTATAGCGCTGGTTGAGCGAAGTCGAAACCAAGCGAATTATGCCCTGGTAGCAGTAACCCCCCTTGGTTTCGACTTCGCTCAAACAGCGGGTTTTTGATTTAAAAACATTAACCGCGAAAGCCGCGAACAGAAATCTTGATCACTCTTTTTGCGATGCCCAATCCCCCCGGTTTTAAAATGTTTTGTCCTTAAAAAATTAACCGTCGGTTGCTTTTTTAGCGCCGGTTGAGCGAAGTCGAAACCAAGCGAATTATGCCTCGGTAGCAGTAACCTCCCTTGGTTTCGACTTCGCTCAACCAGCGGGTTTTTGATTTAAAAAAATTAACCGCGAAGGCCGCGAACAGAAATCTTGATCACTCTTTTTGCGATGCCCAATCCCCCTTCGTATTTTTTTTCATCACCCATCGCCTCACTAACCGGAACAAGTCCTGGGCAATTATGATTAATCTCACCAAGAAAAACTTGGTGACCATTTCCAACTAAAATAAAATCAGCACCGAGCTCAATGACGTCGCGATATTTTTCGCGCAATTCTCCATTCAAAACATACAAAACTTTTTCGCATTTTTTTTGCAAATCTTCCTGCTCATTTTTTGTAAGATCCAAAATCGGTCGCGGGGTTGATCCGCCGACAATATAGCCCGTAGTAAAATCTTCGCTTTCAGCAGTTCGCAAACTTTTTCTAAATGTGTATCCAACACACTCAAAATCACTTTCTTCATTTTTAATAATAGTCGCGCGGATGTCTCCCTGCCTAACTCCCTCAAGGAATGGCTGAGCTAAAATTTGTCCACGGTAAAGCTCTTCACCATGTTCGATGCAGGCTTTTTTTACGTCTTTTTTTTCGGCAAGATCAAGAGCAAAAACTCCGAGCGATTGCGCTAAATCTTTTGGTTTAATCACAACTTTTCTTTTTTTCTCAGAGGAAAAATTTTGGTAAATTTTTTTATATTCTTCGCCCATTAATTCAATCTTCTGCGCGTAATTTTCATCACTTAATTTAAACTCAGCAGTTGGTGTCGCGATGTCAGAAAATTTTCCTAATTCCTTATCAGAAAAATCGATCGGACAATTAAAAATATGTCGCGGAAATTGCGCTCTTAAATCGCGCAAAACATCGTTAATATTTTTCTCTCCCACCGGAGGAAAAGGCGCTTTCATTGGCTCGAGGCGCTGAATTATTAAATCGTCTGAAGTGATTTCAATGGCATCTACAAAATTTTCTTCAATCAAATCTTTTACTTTTACCGCCGCAACTTCTGACGAAAAATTTCTGATCTGGCGATTAATTTCTGTGTATTTTTTTGTTAAAATTTCGACCTGTTTTGCATCAATTTTTATGCAAAAATTTTCGGCAAAAT
Source organism: uncultured Alphaproteobacteria bacterium (assembly GCA_903870105.1). Taxonomy (GTDB): domain Bacteria; phylum Pseudomonadota; class Alphaproteobacteria; order Rickettsiales; family UBA1997; genus UBA2645. The sequence goes on from CAIQBQ010000018.1 coordinate 7,924, forward strand.
TCCAAACATAAACATCGGAGGAATCAGCGGCAGCAAGAATGTAGGCAAGCGTGGTATTTTTTCCCAAAAACATTTCGGCGAGTGGCTCGTTAATAATTACTAAAGTTTTCATTAATTTATAATATATTTTTGGATCGCCGCGACAAATCGTTTCTAGCTATAACTGGAATATTTTTATTATTGGCGACTGTCAGTTTTCATGATTGAAATTAAGTTGCCCAAGATTTAAACCCTCTGGGCTTTAGTATCGGCACTCCCCACATATTCTGTTCTTTAAGTTTTTTCTCCAAACATATGTCAAAAGAATCACTCAAAACATCACCATTCTTCAGTGCGAATATCGATTTCATCAATGAATTTTGTCAAAATGATGGAGATTTTTTTGACTCCCCGAGTTGGGCGCCACAAAAAATCGCAACAACAGAAGAACCTTCGCCAGCCAAGGTCGGAAAAATTGAAAGAGATATTGAGATCCGTCTAAAAAATTTAGTTTCTGCTTACAAAAGATTTGGTCACTTAGCTGCAAAACTTGATCCGATCGGTCTTTCTGCGCCGCAATATGTCGCAGAAATTGATCCAAAAAATCATGGGCTAACTCCAGCTGAAGCCGCATCAACAATCGCAAAATTAAACAAGATTTATTGTGGTTCAGTTGGCTTGGAATTTGAATACATTAATAACCAGACAGAAAAAGATTGGCTAGCTCGAGAAGCAGAATCCACGCTACTTAGCTCTATTTCTAAAGATGAAAAAGTTAAAATTTTAAAAGAAGTAATTCGCACCGAAAAGTTCGAGCAATTTTTACACAAACGCTTTCCGGGCGCAAAAAGATTTTCGGTCGAAGGGGGAGATGCCGCAATGCCTTCGGTAGAAAAAATAATCGATGTCGCAGCAAAATCTGGCGTGAATAAAATCGTCATTGGCATGGCGCATCGTGGTCGCTTGAATACCCTAACAGGAATCATGGGCAAGCCTTACCATCAAATGTTTTCTGAGTTTAAAGGAACTCCAGGAATGCCGGAAGGAATCACTAAATCGGGAGACGTAAAATATCACATGGGTTACGCTTCGACTCGTGAAATTGTTCAGGGAGACAAAGTTCAAAAAATTGATCTTTCACTCGCTTTTAATCCTTCGCATTTGGAAGCGGTAAATGTTATCGCAGCCGGTCGAATCCGCGCCAAACAAGACCTCGGACGTAACGGCATGGCGCTATTAATTCACGGCGATGCAGCTTTTGCTGGTCAAGGTTCTGTTGCGGAAAGTTTGGTGATGAATGGCGTAAGTGGCTACAACACTGGCGGCGTCATGCATTTAATCATTAACAACCAAGTTGGTTTTACTGCGAATCCGACAGATTCACGCAGCACAACTTATTGCTCTGATCTCGCAAAGATGATCGACGCGCCAATCTTCCACGTAAATGGTGACGATGTTGAAGCGGTGGTAAAAGTTTCTGACATCGCGATGCGTTACCGTCAGGCTTTCAAAAAAGATGTGGTTATCGATTTAATCTGTTATCGAAAATATGGTCACAACGAAGGCGATGAGCCTCTCTACACTCAGCCGGTGATGTATACAAAACTCAAAGATCATTCAACTCTTGAGAAAATTTATTCGCAGAAATTAGTCGCAGAAAATATCATTTCTGCTGCTGAACATGAAAAATTAGCCGCTGATTTTGAAGCGCATCTTTCTGCAGAATTTGATAAATCTGCCGACTTCAAACCAAAAGAAGCAGATTGGATGAAGGCAGACTGGAGTAAGATCGAAGATGGTAATGATTCTCTACCAAAAACTGCAGTTACAAAAAAAACTTTGCAGAATTTGATTGAAAAAACTCTCGAAATTCCTGCAACATTTAACGCTAATCCAAAAATCGTTAAACAGCTTGAGGCTAGAAAAGAAGCGGTTTCAAGTGGCAAAGGAATCGACTGGGGTTGTGGCGAAGCTCTGGCTTTTGCTTCGCTTTTAAACGAAGGTTTTCCGGTAAGAATAACTGGGCAAGATTCTGGTCGCGGCACTTTCTCGCATCGTCACTCGATACTGCATGATGCGAAGAACGGCGAACGTCACAACATTTTCTCAAACATCGGAAAATACGAAGTTTACGATTCAGTTTTATCTGAATATGGCGTGCTTGGTTTTGAATATGGCTACTCACTTTCAGCGCCGAATTCTTTAACAATTTGGGAAGCCCAATTTGGTGACTTTGCCAATGGCGCACAAATTATTTTTGATCAGTTCATCGCTTCATCAGAAGTAAAATGGCTGCGCAAATCTGGTCTCGTAATGTTACTCCCGCATGGTTATGAAGGACAAGGCCCTGAGCACTCTTCAGCAAGATTAGAGCGTTATTTACAAGCCTGCGCCGACAATAACTTGCGCGTTGTAAACATCACAAATCCGGCAAATTTTTTCCACGCGCTACGTCGTCAAATTCTTGGAAAAGATCGTAAACCACTCGTCGTGATGTCGCCAAAATCACTACTTCGTCACAAACTTGCGACTTCAACAATCGAAGAATTTTCTGATTTAAACTTTAGATCAGTAATCGGCGAAACCTCTGAAATCAAGAAGGCGCGCAAAGTTGTTCTTTGTACTGGAAAAGTTTATTACGATTTAATCGAAGCACGAAAAAGTGACGATATTGCAATAATTCGTCTCGAGCAACTTTATCCATTTCCAGCAGAGGAATTGAAGGCGGAGCTCGCGAAATTCAAAGGTGCCGAAATCGTCTGGTGCCAAGAAGAACCTCGCAACATGGGCGCTTGGAAATTTGTCGAAGAGTTAATCGAAGAAATAGTTTCTCGTCCGAAATATGTTGGTCGCATTTCTTCTGCATCGCCGGCAACCGGCTACGGCTCTTATCACGCGAAAGAGCAGAAAAAATTAATTGACGAGGCGCTGAGCTAAAATACTTTTACCGAATCCAACCTGTTAACTTTTCAAAAATATGACTCTCGAAATTAAAGTTCCCGCCCTTGGCGAATCAGTATCTGAAGCATCAATCGCAAAGCTTCACAAAAAAGTTGGCGATACAGTTAAGGCCGACGAATTGATCGTTGAACTCGAAACAGACAAGGTTACTCTTGAAGTAAATGCCCCTTCAGCTGGCGTGATTTCTAGCTTGAATGTTGCGGAAGGCGACAGCGTAAAAGTCGGCGATTTGATTGCCTTGATGCAAGAAGGCGCTGCAGCAGCAACATCTAAACCAGCAGCTCCGGCAGTTGAAGCTAAACAGCAAGATTCACACTCGCTTTCTCCTGCTCCAAAAAAATTAGCGGCAGAAAATAACGTCGACACCTCAACAATTTCTGGCTCAGGAAAAGATGGTCGCGTTACTAAAGGTGATGTTCTTGAAGCGATTTCAAAACCTGCTGCACCTTTAGCGCCAAAGGCTCCGACTAACTTCGGTGAAAAACCAATCGAGCGCGTGAAGATGTCAAGATTGCGCCTAAAAATTGCTGAACGCTTAAAAGAGTCACAAAATACCGCAGCGATCCTAACGACCTTCAACGAAGTCGACATGAGCACTATCATGGCTCTACGCAACGAATACAAAGATACCTTCGAGAAAAAACATGGCGTAAAGCTCGGCTTCATGTCTTTCTTTGTTCGTGCTTGCGTTGCGGCTTTGAAAGAAATTCCCGCAGTCAATGCTGAAATCGACGGCACAGATATTATCTACAAAAACTTCTACGACATCGGAGTTGCAGTTGGATCGCCACAGGGCTTAATCGTTCCCGTGCTTCGTGATGCTGACAAGCTCGGCCTTGCTGGAATTGAATCTGGGATTGGCGAACTTGGCAAAAAAGCCCGCGACGGAAAATTAACAATTCCTGACTTAACGGGCGCAACTTTCACTATTTCAAATGGCGGGGTTTACGGCTCATTAATGTCTACTCCAATCATCAACCCTCCACAATCTGCAATCCTCGGAATGCACAAAATTCAAGAGCGCCCGATGGTTGTGAATGGCAAAATCGAAATCCGCCCAATGATGTATTTAGCGCTTTCTTACGATCACCGCGTTATTGACGGAAAAGAAGCTGTAACTTTTTTAGTACGCGTAAAAGAGTTACTTGAAAATCCTGTGAAGCTAGAAACCAAGAATTTGCTTGGGGTTTAAAATCCAGGTTTAAAACCTCTCTCGACTTCCATCAGTCATCCCCGCGAAGGCGGGGATCACAAGGACTGCATGCTCAGGAGTAAGTGGTGAGGACACCCTCCCTAACCCCTTCTTTTGTGGGGAAAGGGGCATTAGAAACCTTTTACAATCCAAACGAACGTAATGAACCCCCTCAACTTCCTCATCGAAAAACTGATCAAAAAAGTAGCGAAAGATCCGAGTAAGTTGGTAGCAAAAGCTCCAGATGAAGATTTCATCCCCTACGTTTGTCACTATGATGAGAATACCATTCTAACCAAGAATGGTGAGTTGATGCAAACTATCCGCATCTCTGGATTCAGCAGCAGTTCAGCTATTTCCGAACTAATCTCTTTGCGCGAAAACGTGCGCGAGGCAATCACCAAAAACATCAAAGAAAATAAATTTGCGCTTTGGTTTAACACGATCCGTCGCCAAAAAAATATTGCACCGAAAGGCGAGTTCAAAGATTTCTTCTCGAAAAAAATTAACGACACTTGGGTTAAAGAAAATAAGTGGGATGAGCAGTTTGTTAACGAGCTTTACATCACCGTAATCACTGAAGGGCTCGATACTTCGATTGTGAATTGGCGTCAATTCTTGCGCTCATTTTCTTACCTCGCGACCAAATCACTGCATCGAAACTTTCTTAAAGAAGCGCACAGAAAATTATCAAGTGTCACTCACGGAATTCTGAAAGAGACTGAGGAATACGGCGGAAAATTACTTGGATTTAACGAGTGGGATGGCGTGCTTTATTCTGAACCAATGCGTTTCTTTGGTAAAATTGTAAATCTTTACGAAGAACGTTACCCCGTCTCGGCTATTGATATTTCAACCGATCTAGCCAGCCACAAAATCGCCTTTGGTGATCGTGAATTAGAGGTTGTTGGCCATAATAATAAAAATTTTGCAGCGATGTTTTCGCTGAAAGAATATTTCGAAGTTTCAACTGAATTGCTCGACCACATTCTTCAGCTGCCCTTCGAATTTATCGTCACTCAATCATTCGATTTCACCTTCAGCAAAAAAAATCTCGAGCAACACGAATATCAAAATTACCTCCTGAAAGTTAGCGGCGATGAAGAGTTCAGGAATTTGAGTGGCGCCGCAGATTTTGTTGAAAGCGACAAGGGAAATTTGACTGATTACGGCAAGCAACAAATCACTTTGATGGTCATTAGTCGCACCAAGAATGGGCTCGATAAAGACATCAAATTACTCTTCGAACAATTCGCCGCACTTGGCTTTGTTTTAGTGCGTGAAGATATTTTTTCTGAGCATTGTTTCTGGTCGCAACTGCCGGCAAATTTCCGATATTTACGTCGCCAAAGAAGCATTAATACCAGCCGCATCGGCGGCTTTGCCGCTTTACACAACTTCCCTTCTGGATCAATCGCCGGCAATAAATGGGGTCCGGCAGTCACAACTTTCCGCACCGTTTTAAACACACCTTATTTCTTTAATTTTCACAATGGAGATCTTGGACACACCGTGGTTCTTGGTCCCAAAGGCTCTGGCAAAACTACGCTGATTAATTTTCTTCTCACTCAATCAAAAAGATTCGACAGTAAAATTATTTGTTTCGACTTCGACAACTCATCAAGATGCTTTATCAAGGCTTTGCATGGCAGTTATTTCGATCTTTCTTCGCAGGAAGGCGAAGAGGCTCTTAACATGAATCCTCTTCTCACCTCTGGTAATGAGAATAAAAAATTTCTCACTAGTTTTTTCACAAGTTTGGTTGCTTTTAGCAAAGATCCAGCACCAGAAAATGAGATTCAATTCATATCGCAAATCATTGATCGCATTGTCGCTGCCAATACCAAAAGCTTTGCCTCGGCAATCGAAATGTTTAACTCATCCGAAACACGCGCGATTTACGAAAGATTAAAAATTTGGAGCGGCAACGGAAAATTGGGCCATATTTTCAACGCAACAGATGAGAGCAATTGGTCAAATACTGCGGTTGCTTTTAATTTAGGATTTGTTTCTGAGCACTTGCCTGTATTGATTCCAATCATGATTTATTTACTAAATCGCCTCGAAACAGTTTTAACTGGCGCACCGGCAATTCTTGTAATTAATGAAGCATGGGACGTTTTCGATAACGCAATCCTCGGACAAAATTTTACCTCTTTTCTTGACCGCATGCGCCAAAAAAATTGCACCATTATTTTAACAACAACAAATTTCGAAAGAGTCGCTAACAGCAACATTACCAAAGATATCAAGAGTCGTATCAGCACTACAATTTTTATGCCCGATGCTAATCCGCATGACTGCTATAAAAATAATTTTGGCGCCAATGAAGAGGAAATGAAGATCATTAAAATGATGGCAAACGAAGAACAGCATTTCTTGATTAAACATAGCGAAGATGTGGTAATCGCCAATTTTGATCTCTCTAAAAATATCGAATTAATAAAAATATTAAGCGCTGATGAAGTCACTGTGGCAACGATGAATGAGCTCATCGAAAATAAATCAGCAACTCCGAAAGAGTGGTTACCAGAATTTTTTGAGGTATTAAAAGAAATCGAAAAAGAACGCATCATCGAAGAGAAGGAAAGACTAAGACTCGATGCCTTAGCGAGAAGAAAGGCATTGATGGCATAGAGCTTCATTCTTGTGTTGTCGTTTTCTACCCCCTCCCCATCCTTGCAATGAAGAACTTCCGAGATCTTTTGTCTCTACAAAACCGATGATGCGAACAGAATTTAAATCTTTTTCAGTTTATTTTATAAAGCCTTCTTACCCGGCAGTTTCGCAAAAATTGGATCGGTGATTTTTGTTGAAAGAAGAGTTGCCAACCAAACCACAAAATAGAGCATAAAAGGAAAAGCTATTCGTGATTTATTTTTTGCCAAATCGCGCTTTATAGTCGCAGCGCATTTCTCAACCGACATTAAAAATGGCATTGGAAAATCATTCACATCGGTCATTGGTGTTTTGATGTAGCCAGGACAAATCACGTTCACCGCAATGCCAAATTGCGCAAGATTTCCACGCAGACCTTCGCCGTAAACTCTAACTGCTGCCTTGCTTCCAGAATAAGCCGGAGAACTTGGCAATCCACGCATGCCAGCAAGAGAAGAA
>CAIQBQ010000019.1 GCA_903870105.1 uncultured Alphaproteobacteria bacterium
CTCTAACTTTCCTTGGTTTCGACTTCGCTCAACCGGCGGAAATTTACTAGCGTCTGTAAGACTGGAATTGCAATTCCAGTAAAGCTTAGCGCCATCATTTTGGCTCTTGGATCTGGTTTTGTAAAAAATACAAAATCCCAACCGCTAGTTAAGCAACTATCCCAACCGCTGGTTAAAAAATTACGCTAACCGCCAGTTAAGAAATTGCCCTAACCGCTGGTTGAGCGAAGTCGAAACCAAGGTTCGTGCCACGCAGATTTAAACAACTGCAGCAGGAATCTTCCTTGGTTTCGACTCCGCTCAACCGGCGGAAAAAATTACTGCCACCGGCATGATCGGATTTGCAACTTCTTTCTCTGTGTTTACGTAAAACCTAAGATAAAAAATGAACGTATGGACTGGTTCACAAGCCGATTCCAGCTTTGGGTCGTTGACTAGTAAGGATGAAGGTAAAATTAAAAAATTAGATAAATATGTTATTAGAATCTTTGAATGTATTTTTTACTGCAGAGCCTGCATTTATCGCTGCAACAGCGTCTGCATTTTTTACCGCGATGGCTGCTTTGGCTGCATTGTGGCAGTGTAAAAAAATGAAAGAAATTGCTGAGTCTTCGAATAAGACACTACTTTTTGAAAAGCGTTTTGAGGACTATTCATCTCTTAAAAAAATTTTGATTAAGGCGCGTACTCAGGAACAGACAGAATTAGAGTGGGGGGATAATATTTGGAGTCCCCTTGGAATAATTTTATCTCGTAGTAAATTTTTGTTTGGAGATAAGGTTCATAATTGGGTAAAAGATCTTAATCAGATCGTCCAAAACAGTAGAATGATTTTTAGAAGAGATCGTCCTGGTTATACGAAAAATACGACAAGTTTATCAGAGGAGAAGAGATATAGAGAATCGATTGAGCTAGATAAATCTTTTCAAAAAAAACTAGACGAAATCGAGAAGGTTTTTTCTCCATATCTTGAGATTTTTGAGTAAGAAAATTCGACCCTGCGCAGGACGAGGTTTGTAAACCCTTCCTTACCTTCAGGGCCAAAATCAACAAAATAAAATCGCCATTAAAGTTAAATTCATCACGCCAAACTAATACAAAAATCCAACGAGGCCCAAATGCCAAAAAACTTCATCAACCAAGGATTCAAGCAGCACCTTTATTTCATCACGCCGACAATTTGAAATTGTTTGGATCTTGTTTTGGAATAAAATACGAAATCCTAACCGCTGGTTAAGCAATTATCCCAAAAGTTAGTTAAGCAATTACCACAGCCGCTGGTTGAGCGAAGTCGAAACCAAGGAAGATTCCTGCTACAGTTGTTTAAATCTGCAAGGCAGGAACCATCCTTGGTTTCGACTTCGCTCAACCAGCGGTTAGGGTAATTGTTAAACCAGTCGGCTGTAGTAATTTTTCAAACAGCGATTGGGGTAATTACTTAACTAGGAAGAATTAGCTCAGGCTTGAATCAAGAATGTAAATTACAAAATTGATTTCACGCTGCGTTCGCAATGACCAACATTAGGATTAAAAAATGATCAATTTCAAAATTCTCACTCTCTTCCCCGAACTCTTCCCGGGGCCTCTTGCTGCTTCAGTTACGGGTTCGGCGCTTGCGAAAAGATTGTGGGCGATTGAGGCGATTAATATTCGCAATTTTGCATTTGATGAGCGGGGAACTGTGGATGATACGCCCTACGGAGGCGGGGCTGGGATGGTGTTGAAGGCGGATGTTGTTGCCGAGGCGATTGAAAAAACCCAAGGAGAAGTGGTTAGTAAAAAAATAATTTATCTCTCGCCGCGCGGAAAAGTTTTTAATCAAAAAATTGCGCAGGAATTAGTTAAAGAAGAAGAAATCACCATTCTCTGCGGACGTTATGAAGGCGTTGATCAGCGCGTGTTAGACGAATTTGAAATCGAAGAAATTTCCATTGGTGATTATGTTTTATCGGGCGGAGAAATTGCCGCTTATGTTTTTATCGACGCGATTTTGCGTAATGTTTCCGGGGTGCTTGGAGCGAATGAATCCTTGTCTGAAGAATCTTTCAGCGGCGAATTCGAAAAACTTTTAGAATATCCGCATTACACCAAACCGGCAGAATGGCGGACTCGCAAGGTTCCAGAAATTTTGACGCAGGGGCATCACGCAAAAATTAATCAATGGCGCAAAGAGCAAGCGATTGAGCTGACTAAAAAAATTCGTCCGGATTTGTTGAAATCTTAATGTTTGAAGTGACGTGTTTCGATGAAATAAAGGGCGATTCCTTTTTCGTCAGCTTTGGCAATTACTTCTTCGTCGCGCATTGATCCGCCTGGGGCAATGATGGCTTTAATGTCGTAAGAAGCAGCGATTTCAATGTTATCGGCGAAGGGAAAAAAGGCGTCGGAAGCTAAAAATTTTTCGCCTCCCAAAGATTCATTTTTAAATTCCAAAGATTTTTTGCAGGCAATTTCGCAAGCGTCGACACGATTCATTTGACCAGCGCCAACACCCACTGTTTGGAAATTTTGTACGACAGTAATCGCGTTTGATTTTACATGTTTGCAAACAGACATCGCGAAAATTAATTGCTCAATTTCTACGTCGCTAACTGACTTTTTGCTGACTAATTTTAGATCATTTTTAGTGATTATTTTTTGATCTAAATCTTGAACTAAAAAGCCGCCCGACACTGATTTTATTTGAGTTTCTGCGCTTTTTTTGAAGTCAGCCAAAAGCACGCGTAGATTTTTTTTAGCTGCTAAAATTAACCTTGCCTCTTCGGAAATTTCCTTCGCGATTATTACTTCGAAGAACATCTTTGCGAGCTCTGTTGCCAGGGCCTCGTTGATCTTGCCATTTAGTGCGACAATGCCACCAAAAGCAGATTTTGAATCTGATGAAAGCGCGCGCGTGTAAGCCTCAAGCAAGTCTGAGCCAATCGCAGTTCCACAAGGATTTGCGTGTTTAATAATTGCGCAGGCAGGTTTTTCAAACTCCAAAACTAAATTGTAAGCCGCATCAGAATCGTTTAGATTATTATAGCTAAGCTCTTTTCCTTGCAGCTGTTTTGCGCCGACAATTCCAGAATCTCTCGTTGCGTAAAGCGCCGCTTTTTGGTGCGAATTTTCGCCGTAGCGTAAGTTTTGTTTGAGAGTTCCGCTCACGCATAAATCTGATTTGTTAAACCAGTTGGAAATCGCGATGTCGTAATCAGCGATATTTTTAAAAGCCTGCGCCGCCAGAGATTTCCTGAATTCAAACGACGTTGCTCCAGAATTGCTTTTCATCTCAGCGATCAAATTTTCATATTGCTCAACCGAAGTAATTACAGTTTTGTAAGCAAAATTTTTCGAAGCCGAACGCACCATCGCCGGACCACCAATGTCGATATTTTCAATGATTTCTTCTTCGTCATTTGTCTTGGCAACGGTCTCAACGAATGGGTAAAGATTTATTATGAGCAAGTCGATTGATTCGATTTCATGCTCTTTCGCAGCTAACACATGCTCTGCATTATCAAGCACCGCAAGTAAGCCGCCGTGAACTCTTGGATGCAAAGTTTTAACGCGCCCATCCATCATTTCTGGAAAGCCGGTGAAGTCAGAAATATCTTTTACTGGAATTCTTTGCTCCGCCAAAAGTTTGCGCGTGCCTCCGGTGGAAATTAATTCAACTCCTTGTGAAGACAGGAATTTAGCGAGTTCAATGATATTAGTTTTGTCTGAAACGGAAATGAGACAGCGCGATATTTTTTGGAAATTAGGCATTAATTATTTTTAAAATTTTTTGAAAACTTTCTTCGATCGAGAGGTTTCCGTTGTTGATGATATGAGCGTCGGAAGCAATTTTGAGTGGGGCATCTTGGCGATTAAAATCATTCTCGTCACGTTTTTTTAACTGTGCTAAAATTTCTTCGTAAGCTGTCATTTTTAATTGATTGAAGCGGCGTTTGGCGCGGATTTCGACATCGGCAGTAACAAAAAATTTAAAGTCGGCATCTGGACAAATCACCGTTGTGGTGTCGCGTCCGTCAAGCACTGCACCTTCTTTCGACTGAGCAAAATTTCGCTGAAAATCAAAAAGTGCCGCGCGAATTTTTGGATTTTTAGCAATCACCGAAGCAACAGCGCCAACATCTTCACTGAAAAGATTTTCGTTCTCTAAGTCTTTCTCAGAAATATTTTTTACCAACTCCTCAACATCTTCTTGATCAATTTTCTGTTCAATAACTCGCAAAGCCAAAAGTCGATAAAGCGCGCCAGTATTGAGATAGGGCAGGTTAAAATGTGCGGCGAGCTTCTTCGCCAAAGTTCCTTTTCCCGAAGCTGAAGGACCGTCGATTGCGATTATAAGCGGTTTTTTCATGACTTACTTTTTTCTTTTTAAATTATTTTTTCTCATCCCGCGTTATCAGCGTCTCTGATCACTACGAGCAATTTCTTGAAATGATTCAAAGTCACGTATTTATTGTTTTTACAAGATTCTTCCACCCGTCATCCTCACGAAGGCGTGGATCCAGGAGGATTATTTGCTTACTTTAAATACGCTATTCTGGATCCCCGCCTTCGCGAGGATGACGAGGTACTTTTAAATTATTTTTTCTCATCCCGCGTTATCAGTGGCTCTGATCATTACGAGCAATTCCTTGAAATGATTCAAGGTCACGTGTTTATTTTTCTCGCAAGATTCTTCCACCCGTCATCCTCGCGAAGGCGGGGATCCAGGAGGATTACTTACTTACTCTAAATACGTTATCCTGGATCCCCAACTTCGCGAGGATGACGAGGTACTTTTTGCGCTAAAATTTGTGATTAGTAATTTCTTTCCTAGAGTCTTTGGTGTTGTCTCCCTTCGAAAGGCTCAGGGTGACTCTTTATGTTCTAGTAAAAATGTTCAAACAACTTTTCCACTACCTATTTTTATTTCAAAATTTCGAAAAAAATTTCCGTTTTTTCGCGCCATTTTCTTTTGCAACTTTTGCAATTTTTTTGGCCTTGGCGATTCCTTCGATTCTAAATTCTCCCAATGATTACCAGCAAAGCAATGCTGTGTTAATAATGTATGTGCATGTTCCGGCGGCTTGGATGGCGCTTCTGATTTATACCTTGCTCGCCATCTTTAATCTCTCTGGATTCATTTGGAAAAATCCATTTTTTTATCTAATTGCGCGTTCGATTGCATTGATCGGGGCCATGTTTGCTTTTATTACTTTGGCCACTGGCAGCATTTGGGGCAAGCCGATCTGGGGCACTTGGTGGGTGTGGGATGCGCGACTAACTTCGGTGTTGGTTTTATTTTTCCTCTATCTTGGCTACATTATTTTGCTCGATTCTTTCGAGGATCGCAGTAAGGGCGAGCGCATTGCCGCGATCATCTCAATTATTGGTTTCATCAATGTGCCAATCGTAAAATTTTCGGTCGAATATTGGAACTCTCTTCATCAGCCAGCGAGCATTTTACGCAAGGGCGGAGTGGCCATTGACCCAATGATGCTGAAGCCTTTGCTTCTGATGTTTGGTGTGTATTTTTCTTACTTTGTTTTCCTGTCACTGCTTCGAGTTCGAAGCGCAATTCTTGAGAAGAAAAAATGACTTACGTTGTAACCGATAATTGTGTTCGCTGCAAATACACTGACTGCGTTTCTGTTTGCCCGGTCGATTGTTTTTACGAAGGTGAAAATATGTTGGTGATCGATCCAGAAGCTTGCATTGATTGCGGCGTTTGTGTTCTTGAATGCCCGGCCGAAGCGATTTCGCCTGAGTCACCAGACTTGTTGAAATGGGTTGAAATCAATCGTGAATATTCAAAAAAATGGCCGGTGATTACGAAGAAAAAAGATGCGCCGGCGGATGCAAAAGATTTCGACGGAATGAAGAATAAATTCGAAACACTTTTTGATCCGCGTGCCTTTGTTGAGAAGAAATGAAACTCGATTAAGAAAAAATCAGCAGAGGCAAAAAACATTCGACGATTCTTTGCTTTTTGCGGAGCAAATTCTTAAGAAAAAGAAAGTTTTTTAAATCTTAATTCCGCGTAAAAATTCTTCCAGAGGCATCGCTTTCTTTCCTTGGCGCTGTAGGGTTAGAGGTCTTATTACTCCTTGTCCACACTGAATTGAGAAATCAATTTTTGAAATTTCCCCCACTGCATTTTCGCAAGAATTTTTGTCCAAAATTTCTGCTGAAAATATTTTTATCTTCTCTTCTTTAAACATGAAATAAGCGCAAAGAGAGCCACTTAATCCACGAATGTGACAATCGATTTCTTCGGCAGATTTTTTCCAGTCAATTTCGCATTCAGACTTTTCGAGTTTTTTGGCGTAAGTGAGTCCGACCTCATCCTGTTTGATTCCGTGCAAATTTCCTTTCAAAGATTTAACCAAAAGCTCTGCGCCGATTTCTGAAAATTCTTTTTCTAATTCAGCGTAAGTTTCTTTTCCAGAAAGCTTGTAATCGAGCTTTGCGACGATTTCACCACTGTCTAAACCCTTGTCCATTTTAATCACGCAAACTGCCGTTTCTTTGTCGCCAGCCATAATTGTACGCTGAATTGGCGCAGCTCCACGCCACCTTGGAAGAAGAGAAGGGTGAATATTGAAGCAACCTAATTTTGTACCGTTGAGAATCTCTTGCGGCAGAATTAATCCGTAAGCAACGACCACCGCGGCGTCAGCATTGAAGCTAGAAAATTCTTTCTGCACCTCTGCATCGCGTAAAGTTTTTGGCGTGATTATTTTTAAACCATTTTGCAGTGCTAAATTGTGAATTGGCGAATTTTGTAATTTATGCCCGCGACCACCGATTTGTGGCTCTCGGCTGTAGACAGCAACAATTTCAAATTTAGGATCGTTATTCTGTTGGGCGAGTAACTTTTTTAAAGTTGGACAAGCAAACTCAGGCGTGCCCATGAAGATTATTTTCATTAAATGTTGGTTAGAAAAAAATTATTTTTACTCGGGATTTTTGTTATTATCACGGTCACATTTTGTGATTTGTTAAGCAAGCAACTGATCTTTTCTCTCTTAGAGCAACAAGGCTCAATCAATCCTGAAATTCAAATCTTCAGTTTTTTTTCTCTGGTAAAAGTTTTGAATCACGGCGTGAGTTTTGGGATGTTCAGCAATCTTGAAAACAGCCAAATTATTTTTTCTTGCTTGCAGGGCGGGATTGCTTTGGTGCTTTTTTTCTGGCTTTACCGCAATGAAAAATTGCATTTTGCTTGGGCTCTTGGTCTGATTATTGGTGGAGCTTGTGGTAATGTGATTGACCGAATTCAGAATGGTGCAGTTGCTGACTTTTTGGATTTTCATATTTTTACGTACCATTGGCCAGCTTTTAATTTAGCTGACTCGTGCGTATTCATCGGAGTCGCAATTTTACTTTTAGACGATCTCCTATGTTCAAAAAAATCTTAATTTTATTTTTAGTTTTTGGCGGATTTTCTTGCTCTAAGGGTAATGATGATCCTTTAACAATGCCGCCAAATTTTGCCGAAATGCCCGACCCAAATAATCCTGAAAAACCTACAACCGAGCAAAGCGAAGAAAGCGTTGCAAGGTTGAAGGAGCTTTTGCTGCAGAGCAACGAGTAATTTTTACCCCTCCGTCGATCGATCGGAGTTGAGACCTCTTGAGCTTTAACTCACCAGATCTCTAACCTGTTCGACCGATTTAAACATTTATTTTAAAAAACATGTTCATCTCTCAAGCCTTCGCACAAGAAGCTGCAGCTGCAGCTCCGCAATCTTTTTCTTTCGCTAGTTTTGTTCCGCTAATTGCAATTTTTGCAATTTTTTACTTCCTTATTATTCGTCCGCAAAGCAAGAAAATGAAGGATCATCAAGAGTTGGTGAACAACCTAAAAACCGGAAACAAAGTTGTGACCAATGGTGGAATTATTGGCGTGGTGAAAGAAGTTCTGGTTAAAGAAAATCAAGTTGAAATCGAAATTGCCGAAGGCGTTCGTGTAAAAATTATGAAAAATTACGTTTCTGATTTCGTTCAAGAAGAAAACAAAAAAACTAAGTAAAAAATGCTTCATTTCTCCAAAGGCAAAATTCTTTTTATTTCGTTAATCTGCCTTATCTCTTTAATTTATGCTGCTCCATCAATGTTGATTGGAAGTGGCGAATCTTTCGTTCAGAAAATTTTGCCGCAGCAAAAAGTGAATCTTGGTCTCGATTTACGCGGCGGATCTCAGCTGATGCTTGAGGTGGATTTTGATTACTACGCTAAAGAACAGCTAACAAATTTGCGCGATGAAATCAAAAATTATTTTCGCGATGAATCTGTGCGTGTATTGCCAGAGCTAGCTGGCAGTAAAATTATTTTTACTCTTACTGACGAAGAGCAGAAAAAATTGGCGAAGAAATTAATCAAAAAACTTAGCGGAAATGTTGAAGTTAATGAAAATTCTGGTCAGTTTCAGGTCTATTTTTCTGACGCAGAATTGGTGGTGATTAAACAAAATCTGATCAAGCAATCGATTGAAATTATTCGTCGTCGGATTGACGAAAATGGTACAAAAGAACCAACGATTCAGGCGCAAGGTGAAGACAGAATTTTGCTGCAAGTTCCAGGAATTGAAAATTCTTCTGAACTTAAATCTTTGCTTGGAAAAACAGCGAAAATGACCTTTCATTTCTTAGCTGAAAATCATGCAGAGCAAGATGTAATGAGGTTGTTTGATTACGAAAATCGTCAATATCCAGTTAAGAAAGAGGTGGTCTTAAGTGGTGATTTACTTACTGATGCCAATCCAACTTACCACGAAGGAATGCCAGCAGTGAACTTTCGTTTTAACGCCATTGGTTCACGTAAATTTGCACAAATTACCAAAGATAATGTTGGTAAAATTTTGGCAATTGTGCTCGATGGAAAAGTGGTTACTGCGCCTAAAATTAACGGCGTAATCAATCAAGGATCAGGAGTAATTTCAGGAAATTTTACCACAAAAGAAGCGAGTGAAGTTGCGCTTCTGCTCAGAGCTGGCGCGTTGCCAACGCCTCTTAAGATCGTTGAAGAAAGAACTGTTGGCCCTTCGCTTGGGCTCGATTCAATCAATAGCGGCAAGCTCTCAGTGCTTGTTGCCGTTGCTTTCATCGGCAGCTTTATGCTTTTGTTCTACGGATTTTTTGGCTTACTTGCCAACGTCGCAATGCTAATAAATATTGCGATCATCATTGCTGTTCTAGCCGCAATTGGCGCTACTTTAACATTACCAGGAATTGCTGGAATCGTTTTAACAATGGGCATGTCGGTTGATGCCAATGTGTTAATTTTTGAGCGCATCAAGGAAGAATTGCGCGAGAAAAAAGCTGTTCTTGCCTCAATCGAACTAGGATTCAATCAGGCTTTTCGCACAATTATAGATTCGAATTTAACGACGCTAATAGTCGCCTTTTTCCTTTATCTTTTTGGTAACGGTCCAGTGAAGGGTTTTGCAGTAACGCTTTCAATCGGCATTCTCTCTTCAATGTTTTCGGCGATTATTTTAACGCGAATGCTGATTGCGATTTGGTTGAAAAAAGTAAGACCGAAGAAACTTAATTTGATTTAATTAGGGGGATCCACCCTGAGATTGTCGAGGGGTTCAAATGCTTCGACAATCTCAGGGTGACTACGGTTAATGAAGCACGTAAAACTACTTTTCCCATTGCTGCTTTTTTTCTCTTCAAACTCCTTTGCTGTGCCAATGGGAGGGAAGGTTAAGTCTGATCCAAACGCGCAAACAATTTTAAAAGCTGACGAAATTGACGGCGACCGAGTTCGTAACATTATGACCGCTACCGGAAATGTTGAAGTTACTCGCGATGGTTCAGTTGTTTACGCTGATCAAATCATTTACGACAAGGGTGGGGCGAAGATTCGCGCCCTTGGGAATGTGCGCGTTAAGAATCTCGAAATCGGTAATATGCTCGCCAAAGAAGCCGAGATGAAGGATGACTTTAGCAAGGGCACCTTCCTTGAAAGTAGAATATTTTTTAACGACGGCTCCTATCTTTTTGCTTCACGCATGGAACGCGAAGATCCAATGACTACAACACTTTACAGCTCAGTTTTTTCAATTTGTCCGAATGAAGAAGTTAGCAAAGACAATACGCTTGCAGGAAAGACCTGGGACTTCGCTTCGCTCAAATCGAGCAAAACAGTAATCGACCGCAAAGATGGTAAAATCAGGGGAAAACACAGTATTTTCAAAATTTACAACGTGCCGATTTTTTATACTCCTTACTCCAGCATCGCGATGCCGAGCAAAGAAAGGGAATCTGGCTTTTTGCATCCTTCTTACAATCGCACCACGAATTTTGGCATTGGATTCAAAACTCCTTACTACGTCAACATCGCGCCAAATATGGATTTGACGATAACGCCGCAACTCTATCCAACTAATAACCAATTCATCCTTTTGAATGATTTTCGTCACCTAACAACTTACGGTGATTACAAAATGAATCTCGAAGTTGCGAATAATAAAGTCGTCAACACCAACAACCTTACAGTCGTAAAACGTACCACTGACAAATATCGCGGAAGCCTTGTTGGTAGAGGCAGATTTGACTTTACCACCAACACTGGAGCTGAATTCAACATCAACACACTTTCCGATCGTGACTACATGCGCGACTACCACATGAGTTACTTAGCCTACACCACTTCAACAGCTAATGTAGATTACATCAAAGGGCGCGATTACTACGCGATTAAAACAGTAAGGGTGCAAGAACTTGAAAATACAACTTACCAAAATGCCGCGCCATTTGTGCTACCATCGCTTGATTCTCACGTTGAAACTAAGCCGAGATTTTACAAAGAAAAATTTGCGCTGACTTCAAACATTACTAATCTTTACCGCAAAGATGGTCTTGAATACCGGCGCGCCACGACAGTCCCGGAAGCTATATTGCCATTTAATTTTGGCGGAAATTTATTCACACTTAATTCCAAGGTGCAGGGCGATTTTTATTGGCTTGAAGACAATTTTAAAAATACACCGCAGACTAGTTACTACCAACCAGTGCAAACCAATTACAAGCCGGAACTCTCAGCGAATTGGCGCCTACCACTGATTAAAAAATATGAAAAAAATACTTTGTTGGTTGAACCAATGGCAAATTTGGTAATGAGTTCCTACAAAAAAGACGCGAGCAAAATACCAAATGAAGACAGTAATAATTCCGAACTTACGGTCAGTAATCTTTTTACCTCGGATCGGATTTATGGTTTTGACCGCAACGAGGCGGGGCAACGCACCAGCTATGGCGTTAAATCATCTCTATTTAATAAGTTTGGTGAATTTGGTCTAACTGTTGGGCAAAGTTATCGAATTGTTGACCGCGTCCAAGATGTTTCTATTCGCGGTTTTTCTGATAATAATCGTTCGAATTACATTGGTCAGGCAATGTATAGGGCGAAGAAATATTTCATTCTGACTTACGCTTTTCAGCTCAATGAATCTAATTTTAGAAATGACGTCAACCAACTTACCGCCTCCTTACAACTGAGTCGCCTTACATTTTCTACTGACTATTTGTTGTTGCGTAAGAGTGCGCAAAATTCAACGCAACGCGAACAAGTTAGCATCACTTCTTCAATTAAATTGTCAGATCTCTGGAAGACGAAATTAGTCGCGATCAAAGATTTGGTAACTGATCGCATGCTTTCGCGTGGAGTTACAATTTACCGCGACGGTTGCTGTACATTATTTAGTTTCTCAATGGTTGAAAGCAGTCCAATTAATCTCACTAAACCACAGCGGACGTTTAGTTTTTTGATTACGTTTAGGAATTTGTAAGAAATTTTTTTGCCGGTCTAGCGAAGTTGAGACCAAGAAAAATTCACTACTAAACTTAAATCCGGTCTCAACTTTTCTCGATTGGCGGTGTTTTTTACACTGAGCGCAATTCAACTACTCGATCTGCCTTTTTTGCTAACTCTAAATTGTGCGTAACCACCAAGCATCCAATTCTGTGATTCTTCACTAAATCTCTAAGTAGAGTAAAAATTTTCTCCGATAATTCTAAATCAAGATTTCCTGTTGGTTCGTCAGCAAGAATTAATTTTGGTTTGCCAACAATCGCGCGAGCTATTGCCACTCGCTGTTGCTGACCACCTGACAATTGCGCTGGTTTATGATTTAAACGATCAGCCAAATCAACTTCCTGTAAAGTCTTTGTCGCTGCTGCAAATGCTTCTTCGCGGCTTTTTCCCTGAATTAACAAAGGCAAAGCAACATTTTCCAAGGCAGAAAATTCCGGCAGTAAATGGTGAAATTGATAAACGAATCCGAGGTGATTTTTGCGAAGCTCGGTTCGTGTTTTGTCATCAGCCCTTGAGGCATCAATGCCATTAATCCAAACCTCTCCGGAAGTTGGAGAATCGAGTAATCCTGCGATTTGCAACAGGGTAGTTTTGCCTGATCCCGAAGGGCCGGTTAGAGCGACTAATTCAGCTTCTTTAATTTCTAAATTTATTTCACCAATCGCGGTGATTTTTTGATCAGCTTGAAAGAAATTTTTGGTGACGTTAATTAGTTTTAGAACCATTTGTTTTTTTGGAGTGTGTTGAATTCTGCCTGGATCCCCGCTTAAGCAGGGATCCAGGAGGAGTTTAAGAAAAGTATGTAACTTTATTTACTTCTTCTTTTTTCTCTTTTTCGGCCCGTCTTCATCCTCGTCATCTCCGAAATCATCATCATCTTCTGACTCTTCATCTTCATTTTCTTCCTCTTCGTCTTCGTCATCTTCCTTAGGTTTCTTTTCGTCTAGATCAAAGTCATCGAAATCATCTTTTTGTGTAGATCTTTGTTCGCCGGTTAATTTGTCTTTTGCGGTAATGACGATCTTGTCTTTCGCTTCCTCGAAATCGATTTTGTAAATCGCTGCATATTCACTAGTTAAGCGGTAAATAGCAGTTTCGTAAATGATTCTTTCCGAGTAAGATCTTTCAGAATCTTCAATGTCACGAGTTAAATCACGAATTACTTCGGCGAGCAAAATAATGTCGCCAGAATTAATTTTTGTTTCGTATTCTTGAGCGCGACGCGACCACATTCCTTTCAGTTTCTTAATCCCACTACGCAGGATTACGAAAACCTCGTCCATTTCTTGTTTTAAAACTAAATGGCGCAGACCAATTTTTTTAACGCTGCCAGCGGGGATTTTAATCGTTAATCTTTCGCGCTCGAAGGTCATTAAGTAGCAGCTGAAATTCTGTCCGTTAATTACGGTTTTTTCGATTCCAGAAATTTTTCCTACTCCGTGTGAAGGGTAGATTGCGTAGTCGCCGACTTTAAAATTAAGTTTTAAACCCTCTTCTGATCTACGAATGACAATTGCCTTTTTTGCCACTTCAAACTTTCTGCTGTCGTAAGGTCTGAAAGCAGGAGTTTCAGGTTCTACTTTAGCTGGAGCTGGTTTTTTTTCTGTTGAACCGCGAGCTAAAATTGCTTTTACCAAAGAGTTTTTTTCAGCTTTTGTAACTGGCTTGGGGATGAATTCTTGCTTTGCTCCTTTCTTCTTTTTTACTTCTTTTTTCTTTGGGGCTAGTTCTGCGGGAGATGGCTTCACAACCTTCTTCACCGGCATAATTTTCTTTGCTAAAATCTTTTTCTCAGGAGATTTTTTTGCTGGAACTTTTGTAATTTTCTTGGCTGGAGATTTTTTAACCGGTGTTTTATTCACTGGCGCCTTTTTTACTGGAGCCTTTTTTACTAGTGTTTTCTTCAGTGGAAGTTTTTTCACGGGTGCTTTTTTCACGAGTGTTTTTTTTACTATTTTTTTTTGGCTTTTTTTCGCCAAAAGAACTTTTTTATTTTTTTTTGCTGGCATGTTTTTGTAAAAAAATTTTAAGATTTGTGTAACTTTAAAACGACCTTCTGCTCAATCAATTCAAGTTTTCTGAAAAAGACTCCTAAAAAATTAAAAAAATTTGACTGGCAGAAATTTGCTGCACGCGTCGACAAAATAATTGAACATCGTCTCTTCAAGCCTGTTGCCAGTTCGATTGTAACTAGCTTTGTGCTGTTTAATGGCCTGCAATATTTGTTCAATTCAATCGCTGATTACCGCGAAGCGCGGGAAAAAAAATTACGCGAAACGCCGATTAAAATTAATCTCTCTACCCTTGAAAGTAAGTTTAATCTTGCCGAAGACCAAATCGCTGAGCACCACATTAAATCAGGCGAGACAATGTCGCAGATTCTTACCGAGCTTGGTGCGGTAGAGCAAGACGTCTCAGCCATTCTTGTTGCAATGAAGCCAGTTTTTACCCCAAACAGAATTACTGCTGGCGACGAAATTCTTGTAAAATACCGCGTTAAAATCGGTTACGACACCAACAAAGCCGTCGATCGACATGTGACTGTTACCAACATTGTAATTTCACCTTCACCAACAGAGCGAATCACAATTTCGCGCAATCAAAACAACTCTTACTCTGCAAAAAAATCTGAAATTAAACTCAAGCGTTACGTCTCAAAATATTTCGGCGTAATTAAAAATAGTCTGTTCGAAGATGGAATCGCCTCGGGGATATCGCCCAACACAATGATGAACATGATTAATCTCTACGGTTACGACGTCGACTTTCAGCGCGACATTCACGACGGCGACAAATTCGAAATGCTTGTCGAAAGTTTTTACGACGAGAGCGGCAAAAAAATTAAAGACGGCAATGTGCTTTTTTCCTCGTTAATTTTAGACAAGCGTCCAATCGAGATCTACTCTCACAAGATTGGAGCCCAGATTGAATATTTCGACGGCAAAGGAAATTCAGTGCGTAAATCTTTGCTTCGCACGCCAATTAATGGCGCGCGAATTTCTTCAGGATTTGGCCTGCGTCGTCACCCGGTTCTTGGTTACTCCAAGATGCACAAGGGAACAGACTTCGCCGCGCCAAGTGGCACGCCAATTTTTGCTGCTGGTTCTGGGGTAATTACTTACTACGGCGTTAAAGGTGGTTACGGAAATTACACGCAAATTCGTCACAATGCCGAATACTCTACTGCCTACGGCCATGCCAGTCGTTTTAACAAAAAATTCCGCGTCGGTTCAAAAGTTAAGCAAGGCGACGTAATTGCTTACGTTGGCACAACGGGTCGTTCAACTGGTCCACATCTTCACTTCGAAGTTCTTGTTAAAGGCGTGCAGGTCAATCCAGCGAAAGTGAAGGCGACCTCAGGATTACGTCTTAGCGGCAAAGATTTAAAAGGTTTCCAAGCGGCAAAAGCGGAAATTGACAGTTACCGTAAAAATGTTCCCAATCAGATTAAGCGGTAGAAATGAAAATACTAAACACCCTCTTTAACTACAAAAAATCGACGAGCGACAATAAAATTCTCGGCGTTGAGCGCTGTTTCATTGACTATTCGAGGCACTTAATTGCCAACGGCCACGAAGTAGTTTCGGTAACCAATCCAAAAATGGTTTACACAGATGCGGTAAGGGCGACTGGTTCGAAATTGCTTGAATTGCCAGGTTGGAATCGTTTTGATATTTATTCAATTTTTCGCTTAGCCTTATTTTGCCTTTTCTTCAGGCCTGATGCGGTCTTGTGTCACTCGGGCAAAGCAATGTTTTTTGTTCGTGCCGCACGACTTTTTAATCAAATTCTTCTTGGCAAAAAAATTCCAATAATTGCCGTTGATCACGGAATTAATCCAAGAAAATTTCTTAAAGCTGATGCTGTTTTTACCGTAAATTCTTACTTCAGCAAAGAGTTGATTAAAGCAGGCAAATCGCCAGATTCAGCATTTGTAATGCCGAACATGTTTGACGTTCCAAAGGATTTTGTTTTGCCAGTGAAACCAGCTTTTCGCTACCCAGTAAAAGTTGGATCTTTGGGTCGAATTCACTGGGAGAAAAATTTTGACAAAATGGTGCAAACCTTGCCAATCCTACGTTCAAGAGGGATTGAATGCGAATATCTAATTGGCGGAGTTGGGCCGGAAGAAGAAAAATTAAATAAATTAGCTAAAGAACTTGGTGTTGAAAAAAACTTCAAAATTCTCGGTTGGACCTCCGACAAAAAAACCTTCTTCAACGAAATCGACATTTTTGTTTTACCTTCTTTCGGAGAAACTTTTGGAATCGTTTTGCTCGAGGCGATGCTTTACAACACCCCGATTGTAACCAGCAACAGCTGGGGTCCAGACGAGGTAATTGACGAAGGAATTAACGGCTTAAAAGTCTCAAAAGACGACAGAGAAAAAATGCCAGAATTACTTGCCGACGCAATTGAACGTTTAGTAAAAGATCAGGATTTAGCACGCACACTTGCCGCCAACGCACACCAAAAATTTCTACAAAATTACCGCTCAGAAAAAGTAGGAAAAAAACTTTCTGACACGGTTGAAAAAATTGTTCAGAAATTTCGCTAATCTTTTTTGGATTAGCACCTCCGTAGGAATTTAGAAATGTAAGATTTTTTACCTGGGCAAGCGATCTTTGTAAAACCTATTTTCATC
>CAIQBQ010000020.1 GCA_903870105.1 uncultured Alphaproteobacteria bacterium
ACCAAGTTGATCAAGGTAATTTTGCAATCCCGACTCGGTTAAATATTCAGTAACTACTTGCGATCCTGGAGCCAGTGAAGTTTTAACATGACCCTTAACTTTCAAACCTCTTTCCAATGCCTTTTTTGCTAGCAATCCTGCAGCCATTAAAACGGAAGGATTGGAAGTGTTGGTGCAAGAAGTAATCGCCGCAATCACAACATCTCCGTCGGCTAAATCAGTATTTAGCTCAGGAATTAAAAATTTATTTTCATGAATCGGCAAACCGAGCTCTTTTTGAAAAGCGTCGTAAGAGTGAGAAACATCTTCCAAAAATACTTTGTCTTGTGGGCGTTTTGGGCCTGCCAAACTTGGGCGAACGCTTGAAATATCTAGCTCAACTACTTCACTAAAAGTAGGAGAATAATTTTTGTAATCCTCGACAAAAACGCCCTGTTCTTTTGCATATTCTTGTGCGAGTGCAACTACTTCTTCTTTGCGAGAAGTCAGGCGCATGTAATCGATTGTTGTGTTGTCGATTGGAAAGAGGCCGCAAGTTGCACCATATTCTGGAGCCATATTGGCGATTGTTGCACGATCAGCCAGAGAAAGAGTCGCAATGGCTTCGCCAAAAAATTCTACAAACTTTCCGACTACACCTTTTTTGCGCAGAATTTGCGTGATGGTCAAAACCAAATCGGTTGCAGTAATATTAGAATTTAATTTACCCGTGAGTTTGAAGCCGATTACTTCCGGAATAAGCATTGAGACTGGTTGGCCAAGCATTGCCGCTTCTGCTTCAATTCCACCAACGCCCCAACCGAGAACACCAAGACCGTTAATCATTGTAGTATGACTATCCGTGCCAACCACAGTGTCGAAGTAAGCTAAAGATTCTTTTTTGTTTCCCGCGCTCCAAACAACATGAGCTAGGTTTTCTAAATTAACTTGGTGGCAAATTCCCATTCCGGGTGGAACAACGCGAAAATTATCAAAGGATTTTTGTGCCCATTTTAGGAACTCATAACGCTCGAAATTTCTTTCGAATTCGAGGTCAACATTTTGCTTGAGAGAATTTTTGTCTCCGGCGAAATCAACTTGCACTGAGTGGTCAATTACTAAGTCAACTGCAACTAAAGGGTTAATTTTTTTTGGATCTTTGCCCATTTTTTTTACTGCATCTCGCATCGCTGCTAAATCAACTACAGCAGGAACTCCGGTGAAATCCTGCATCAAAACTCGCGCTGGAGAAAAAGCGATTTCAATTCTTTTTTCTGAATTTTTTACCGAATCTATTACCGCCAAAAGATGCTCTTCCTTGACTACGTCTCCATCAAAATTTCTAACCAAATTCTCGAGTAAAATTTTTAAACTGAAGGGCAATTTTGAGATGTCGCGATTCAGTTTTTTTGCCGCTTGTGGCAGAGAGAAAAAGTTGAATTTTCTAACTACGAGATCGATTACAGAAGTTTCAATGAAGTTAGACATTTTAGTCAAAGTTAGTTGCTGAAATTAACCAGTTTGGATTGGCTGAAGTGACATCTCGTTTGAATGTCCAAATATCGGTTACTTCGCTAATTTCATCTTTTCTACCAGTAACAATATTTCCGTCTTTATCTACGACGTAGTTGATTTGTTTTGAGACAAATTTAACCACAATCGAAGCTGTATCTTCCAAAATCGCTGCGGAAAGTATTTTCGTTTCTTTGATTGAAATCAGGTTGGTTGTAATTGTTTTTTCTTCTGCTTTGCGCTGATTAATTGCCGCTTCAAATCCAGTAAAAATATTTTCAGCGAGTAAAAATTTTAACGTTGTTAAATCTTCGCTAACAAAGGCTTTAAGCACCATTTCAAAAGCGTATTTTGCCCCAGAAATAAAAAATTCTGCGGTGATGTTACAACGCTGTAAAATGGAAATGAGATTTTCTTTTGTAATGTTGTTGAGCTCGGATAAAATTTTTTCTTCTTCTTTATTTGTTATTGAAGTTGAGCTCGCACCAACAATTTTTTCATTAGCAACTTTTTCCTGTTGTTTTACTTGTGCAAGGATCTGCTCTTGCACTGCACGCATCTGTATTAACTTCTCTTCAATTTGCTTTTTTTCTTCTTCGTCAATTTTTCCAAACTGTTTGCTGAGTTTAAAAAAAATAAAGAAAGCCAGAGCGGCAAAGAAGAGGATATCCATGAATTTATAATAACTGTGTATCTCTCAACCGAAATCGAGAGACATGGGGCAAGCGACGGGGATCGAACCCGCGACCTCCAGAACCACAACCTGGCGCTCTAACCAACTGAGCTACGCCTGCCAAAAGATTTACAACAAGAAAACCCTCGAATGTCGAGATTTTAAAGTCGCGAGGAAATTATTTTCGCATCTCAGGTTGTCAAGGAACGGTCTTACAATTTTTGAATTGCAAAAACGTCGAAATCTTTTTCGTCTTTTAAATTCTGAATCGAGTCAGAAAAACATTTCGCCGCAGAAATTGTAGTGATGTAGAAAACGCGATTCATCAAAGCCGCGCGACGCATGCCAAAGCTGCGAATGGCAGACTCAGATCCGAAGCTGGTATTAATTACCACATCGATTTTTCTCTCTTTGATTAAATCGATTACGGTATAGCCAGAATCTTGTTCTTTGTTAACTGTCTTAACATTTTTGA
Organism: uncultured Alphaproteobacteria bacterium; assembly: GCA_903870105.1. Classification (GTDB taxonomy): domain Bacteria; phylum Pseudomonadota; class Alphaproteobacteria; order Rickettsiales; family UBA1997; genus UBA2645. The sequence continues at coordinate 2,640 of CAIQBQ010000020.1, forward strand.
TTCCATTTTCAGTCAGGAATGAAGCAGTTCCAGAGGTCGCATAAATTCCGAATTCTTTTTTCTGAAATTTTTTGATGATTCGAACAAGTTCAGAATTTTTGCTTTGCGGCTCTACAGAAATAAGAACATTACCTTTTGAAGTTTTAAATTTATTTCCTGCGGCAAGTTGTGATTTAAAGAATGCGAGCTCAAAAGTTTTGTCGATTCCCATCACCTCACCAGTCGATTTCATTTCCGGCCCAAGCAGCGTATCAACATTGGCGAAGCGGGCAAATGGCAAAACAACTTCTTTTACTGCGAAGTAATCTTTGCTGTAATTTTTTGCCTTTTCCAATTTGAATTCAGAAAGTTTTTTACCGACCATCAAAAGCGAGGCAATGTTAGCGATATTGATGCCTGTAGCTTTTGCAACGAATGGAACAGTTCGTGAAGCTCGCGGGTTTACTTCAATAATATAAAGTTTTTCTGCTTTGACTGCGAATTGCACATTCATCAAACCAACAACATCAATAGCTCGTGCAAGCTTGATTGTTGCGGCCTTAACCTCGGCAATCATCTTTTCTGAAAGCGAATAAGGGGGAAGTGAACAAGCAGAATCGCCAGAGTGAATTCCTGCTTCTTCGATGTGCTGCATGATTCCTGCAACAAAGACATCTTTACCGTCACAAAGTGCGTCAACGTCGATCTCAACTGCATCATCCAAAAATTTATCGACCAAAATTGGGCCATCTAGAATGAAACGTCCGTGAACTTTAATATATTTTTCGAGGTTGGTTTTATTGTAAATAATTTCCATCGCACGACCGCCAAGAACGTTACTTGGACGCAGCACCACCGGATAACCTACTTTTTTGACCGCACCTTCAATTTCAGAAAGCTTGTGGCAAATCGTATTTTCTGGCTGCACCAAATTAATTTCTTGAAGAAGTCTTTGGAAGCGCTCGCGATCTTCAGCAAGATCAATTTTATCATAACTGGTGCCAATGATTGGAATACCTGCGGCATTAAGATGGCGCGCAAGTTTAAGTGCAGTTTGTCCGCCAAATTGCACAATCACGCCAACTAACTTTCCGTTCGTTTGTTCTTTACGAATTACTTCAATGACATGTTCCGGGGTCATTGGCTCGAAATAGAGGCGATCTGAAGTATCGTAATCTGTCGAAACGGTTTCTGGATTACAGTTAATCATGATCGTTTCGTAACCAGCTTCAGACAAGGTCATTGCTGCATGAACACAGGCGTAATCAAACTCGATCCCCTGCCCGATTCGGTTTGGACCGCCACCCAAAATGACCACTTTTTTCTTGTTGGTCGGATTCGATTCGCACTCTGGTTCATTGATGCCATCGCCTTCGTAACAAGAATACATGTAAGGTGTCGCAGACTCAAATTCTGCTGAGCAAGTGTCTACGGTTTTGTAAACTGGACGAACGTTTAATTTCTCGCGCAACTTGCGAATGTCGGCGGTTTTTTTCTTAGTTAATTCGGCAATTCTTTCGTCAGAAAATCCGAGTTTTTTTAGCTGCAAAATTCCAAATTTATCTTTCGGTAAACCTTTTTTGATCAGCATCGATTCTGCATCGATTATCTTTTTAATTTCGCGCACAAACCACGGATCAAAGCTGGTAATTTTGCAAATTTCTTCGACAGAAATTTTGTAACGCAATGCCTGCGCAATACGAAGAACGCGATCCGGCACTAAATCCGGCAAAGATTTTTTGATCGCTTTTTGATTTTGCGCCAAAGTATTTTTTTCAGCAAAGCCATCAATTGGCGGAGCGTTAAATCCAGTCAAGCCAATCTCAAGAGAGCACAAAGCTTTTTGCATTGATTCTGCAAAATTGCGCCCCATCGCCATTGCTTCGCCAACTGAGCGCATCGCACTCGAGAGAGTTGGTTTTGATTCGTTAAATTTTTCGAAAGTGAAGCGAGGAATTTTCGTTACAACATAATCGATTGTAGGTTCGAATGAAGCTGGAGTTACTTCGGTGATGTCGTTTTGAATTTCGTCAAGAGTGTATCCAATTGCTAGTTTTGCTGCAATTTTGGCGATTGGGAATCCCGTCGCTTTTGAAGCAAGGGCCGAAGAGCGTGACACGCGTGGGTTCATTTCGATTACAACTAAACGGCCATCTTTTGGATTAACAGCGAATTGCACATTTGAACCACCAGTTTCAACTCCAATTTCGCGCAAGACCGCAATTGAAGCATTACGCATTTTTTGATATTCTTTGTCGGTCAAGGTTAATGCCGGCGCAACGGTGATTGAGTCACCAGTGTGAACACCCATCGGATCAACGTTTTCAATAGAGCAGACTATAATTGCATTGTCTTTACGATCGCGGATTACTTCCATCTCATATTCCTTCCAACCAAGCAGTGATTCATCAATTAACACCTCATGCGTTGGGGAAATGTCTAGTCCGTAAGCTACGATTTCTTTAAATTCTTCTACCGTGTTAGCAATTCCGCCGCCAGATCCGCCAAGGGTAAATGAAGGACGAATAATTGCCGGCAAGCCAACTTTTTTTAGAGCTTTCATCGCATCTTCCATCGAATCGACGACAGTATTTCTCGCTACTTCCAAACCAATTTTGGCCATTGCGACGTTAAATTTTTTTCTATCTTCAGCTTTCTCGATCGCTTCTGGATCTGCACCAAGCATCTTCACGCCGTATTTTTTGAGCACTCCATTTTTATACAAAGCCAGTGCGCAGTTAAGCGCAGTTTGCCCACCAACAGTTGGCAGAACTGCTTCTGGTCTTTCTTTGGCAATAATTTTTTCAACCGCTTCTGGAGTAATCGGTTCGATGTAAGTCGCATCAGCCATTTTGTGATCAGTCATGATCGTGGCAGGATTTGAATTCACCAAAATGACTCGGTAACCCTCTTCCTTCAAGACTTTACAGGCTTGAGTTCCGGAATAATCAAATTCGCAAGCTTGTCCGATTACGATCGGACCAGAGCCGATTACTAGAATTGATTTAACATTTATTTTTGGCATATTTTTTACATTTCATC
>CAIQBQ010000021.1 GCA_903870105.1 uncultured Alphaproteobacteria bacterium
ACAAAAGGGGCGCGACTCATACTTTCTACGACTTCTTCAACAAGACGCCGGTAATCACGATCAAAATCCTCAGGCTTTATTTGCCGATAATGGCCAAAAAAATTTATGTATTCCTCTCTAACCTCTTCGAGATTGGGAATGGTGAGCGTTCCCTCTCTCAGATTTAAATTAATCTCTAAATTTGTGATAAGAAAAATTGATGCCCGATCAGAGAAATCGATATTATTCTCCATACTTCTATCCTCTCTTATATCAATCATCTGCTTTTTTGTCATGATGTCTTCTGCATCTCTTTCAAAAACGGCTTTTTCTGCAAAAATTGTTAGAGGGTTTCCATAATTTGCTGGAAACATCGCAGAATTTCCAACTACAGAGACCAAGGCATTAGATTTAGAGCCGCCTTCTTGAAAGGCTTGTAACAACTTGCTTTGCGGACTGTTGAAAGAAGTGGGAAGTACCCCATCAAAAACCACACGACCATTATCATCTCTCACCTTAATTCTAGACCACTCCCCTCGACCAATCTCGTCCTTAGCTTCTTGCAATAAAGAATTGTACCTTTGCTTTTCTGCGGCTGATATTTTTTTATCGATTAAAGGCATTAGTCCATCTGGGTCACTGAATATTTCCGCAATGCTTGTCTCCTCTGCTTTTCCAGCAGCCACACGTTTTTTTCTTATCTCTTCGCGAGCCTCATTTCTTGCATCTTGGCTAACCCGACCTGGCAGACCAGCTACTCCTGAAGCAATCAGGTTTTTTTGATAGCTTGTAACTTTCCCTTCAACAATAGTTCGCAAGAAAAACTGGCTAGCTGGAGGAATTTTGGTGGTTGCGAATCTTCTCTGCGCGGCAGAGCCAAATGCTGACAATGCACGAGAGAAGAGAGTGGGAATTGAGTATCTAGGCATTTTGTATTTTATTTAAAAAACGCATCGCAAAAATCACTGAATTTATCACCCAAATACATAACAAGAACTTAGACTTGGGCTTACTCCAATAATTAAAAGACTTAGCTTGCAGTTTATAAAATTGTAACAAAAAAGTTTTCATCGCTATCCGCAAAATTACTTTCTGACACACCTGTGCGGCGAGCTCAGAAGATTGAGCTCATCATCTATTAAATTTAAAACCCCTCCCCATGGAATTAATGCAAAACAGTGAAGGCAATTCTTTTATCTTGGCGACTATTCTGATCTACTTTACTGGGTTAATGTATCTCGGATACCAAGCTTTCAGAAAGACAAAAACTTTCTCTGATTATATTTTGGGAAGTAGAAAGCTTGGCCCAGTTGTTGGCGCGATGAATGTTGGCGCTTCAGACATGAGCAGCTGGCTATTGATGGGCCTTCCTGGCGCTTTTTATCTTCACGGAGTTAATCAGGTTTGGATTGTAATTGGCTTGATTGTTGGCTCTTATTGCAGCTGGAAAATCATCGCTAAACGCCTCAGAAGATACACCGAAATTTCTGGTGACGCCCTTACCATCACCTCTTTTCTTGAACACCGCCTTGAAGACAAGAGTAGAATTCTCAACATCTCTACTCTCGTCGTAATTATTTTCTTTTTCACAATTTACATCGCCGCGGGGTTTACCGGCAGCGCAAAATTATTCTCCGCAATTTTTGGAATCTCTTACTTCTCCGCCCTTGTTTTATCTTGCATTGGCATTGTTTCTTATGCCTTGCTCGGCGGATTTTTGGCGGTTAGTTATGCCGATTTATTCCAAGGGATATTGATTTTTTGTGTGCTGTTATTCGTGCCATTTTTTATTGTTGGCACTTCTGATTTAACTGCCTCAGATTTTGTTGCGAAAACTATCGCAATGGCGCCGAGTCATGTTGATCCATTTTACGGATTGGACTTCCTCGGAATTTTAGGCTTTTTTGCTTGGGGCCTGGGCTATTTCGGGCAACCGCACATCATCTCAAAATACATGGCGATTAAAGATCCGCACCGCATTGATCTCGCGAGAAAAATCTGCATTTCTTGGATGACCTTGTCGATGGCCGGAGCGGCGGTAATTGGGCTCTTGGGCTTTGTTTATTTCGCAGACACTCCTTTGAAAGAACCAGAAACGGTTTTCATCGCAATGTCTCATTCGATCTTTCACCCAATCATTATTGGCGTTCTGGTTGCGGCTATTGTCTCTGCAACAATGAGCACCACTAACGCACAAATCATCATTTGCTGCAGCGCGCTCAGTGAAGATTTTTACCGCCACTTCATCAGAAAAAATGCTGCGAATAAAGAGATGCTTTTTGTTACTCGCATGTGGGTTGTTGTTGTCGCCTTGATCGCGATGCTTATCGCTGCCGATCCAACCGCCAGCGTTCTTGCTCTGGTCGGCCGGGCTTGGGCTGGGCTTGGAGCTGCTTTTGGCCCAATCGTTCTTCTTTCGCTCTATTGGAAAAAAACGACAAGATTCGGCGGAATCGCGGGGGTTGTTTCTGGAGCCGCGGGCGCAATAATCTTCAGCAAAATGTCATTCATTTCTTACGAAATTTTGCCAGCATTTGTGCTTTCATTTCTTACCATTGTGGTGGTGAGCTTAATGACTCCGCACCAAGTTCCCCATAAGGTTTCAGCCGACTTCAAAAGGCTTGATGCGATGAACGAATAAGTTTTAAATTCGTAAAATATTAATCAGGGCCCGCCTTGAACTCTCGAGGTTCGAGGTGGGCTTTAATAATTTAAACCACTAAGAAAAATGAAGAACCTCAACGAAGACGCAAAAATTCTTGCTAAAGAATGGATGGAGAAATCGAAGAAATACCAGTCGATTTCAGATAAGGTTTACGCTGCAAAAATGGATAAATTTTTTCAGAATTCTGCGGATAAATCTTTCGTAATTTCAATGATGGATAAGGCTTTCAGGCCTAAAAAAACAGAGGACATCGCAACGATTATTGGCAAAATTCCTAATCTTAATTTTTTGAGCTTTGTCGAAAAAAGATTGGTCAATCTCTACAACTTAACCAGAAGTTTTGCTCACCCGATTGCTATTCCATTAATTAAACAATTTATCTACCTCACCACTTCAAAATATGTTTTATTTGGCTCAGATAAAATCTTGGGAAAGCGCATCGCAAAAAATTTAAAAAATAGCCTGAACACCAATCTTAATCGGGTTGGCGAACTTCTTCTTGGTGAAGAGGATGCGGAAAAAAGAACGAACCAATATATTAAAGATCTTCAAAATCCTGCGATCAATTGCATCTCAATTAAGATCTCTACGATTTACTCACAGATCAGCTCAATCGGGTTCGAACAAACGGTCGAAGCCTTGGTCGAAAAAATCAGCATCATCTACCAAGCGGCACAAGATAACCAATATGTTTGTCCAAAGACCGGCAAAAAATCAAACAAGCTCGTTAATTTCGACATGGAAGAATTTCGCGATTTGTCGATTACGGTTGAAACTTTCATTCGAGCTTTGAGCAAACCAGAATTCAAAAACCTAACTGCTGGGATTGCTTTACAGGCATACCTTCCCGACTCATTCATATACCTACAAAAAATTACCGCTTGGGCCAAAGAAAAAGTTAAAAATGGCGGAGCTCCTGCTCGCGTAAGAGTCGTAAAAGGCGCGAATATGGACATGGAATTATTTGAGACCTATGAAAGAAATTGGGCGTTGGCTCCTTTTTCAATTAAGGCAATGACTGATGCGAACTATAAGCGCATGCTTGAATTCGCCCTCGAAGAAGAAAATATCAACGCAGTTAGAATTGGCGTGGCTTCGCATAATCTTTTTGATATCGCCTACATCTATTTAACCGCCAAAGAAAATGGCACACTCAACCTCGTCACGTTTGAAATGCTGAGTGGCATGTCTGAACATGTTTCGAGAATGTTCGCGCAAGAATTCAACATGAATGTGCTGCTTTATTTACCATTTGGCAGCAAAGAAGATTTTATCAGTGCGATTGGATATTTAGTGCGTCGTCTCGATGAAAACACTTCGCGTGATAACTACCTTCGCTACGTTAATGGCCTCAATCAGGAAAATTTGAAGATGCTCGAAGAGAAATTTGAAGAGTCTCTATATTTAAAAAAGAAAAACGAATTTGCCGTAAACCGCACGCAAAATCGTCTGACCGAAAATTTCTCAACCGATCCAAAAACCTTTGGAAAGTCTTATAAATCAGAGGCTGACACCGATTTTGCTCTACAAAATAACTGCGAATTCGCAGCAAGGATCAAAGAAAAATGGAAAAATATTTCCGGACTAACTGTGAATGCAGTAATCAATAGCAAGGACATCGCGCCAACTGATGAAACTCATAAAATTAAAGATCACAACACCGATGGAAAAGTCGTCGGATTCTACCATGGAGCCACAGTTGAAGAAGCCAGAGAGGCGCTTGCTTGCGCGTCAGAGAATAACTCTTGGAGAAATCTTTCCACAGAAAATCGCTTAGAAATCATCGCTAAAGTTGTGGATAATTTTAGAAATAGACGCGGCGATTTAATGGGCGCGATAGCTCTAGAAACAGGAAAGCCCTTCATCGAAAGCGATCCAGAAATCACCGAAGCAATTGATTTCGGCAACTTTTACAGCCATAGCTTGCTTGTAATGTGCAGTGAAAATCCTGAAGTAAAATACACAGCGAAAAAAAATGTTTTAGTTCTTAGCCCTTGGAATTTTCCTCTTGCCATTCCAGCTGGCGGAATATTCGCGGGCTTAATTGCGGGCAGTAATGTCATTTTCAAACCGTCAAACTTCTCCACCTTCATCGGCTACGAATTAGCAAAATGCTTCTGGGATGCTGGTGTGCCGAAAGACGTGCTGCAATTTATTCCGAGCTTCAACTCAGAGGTCGCAATGGAAATGACCAAGAGCAAATTGCTTGAAATGATTGTATTCACTGGCGGCACGAATACTGCACTCTCAATCATCAAGAGTAATCCAACGGTCAAAATGATTGCAGAAACTGGCGGTAAAAACGTCACAATTGTTACAAAATTTGCCGACAAGGATCAAGCGATCAAAAATGTTCTTCACTCCGCATTTTCTAACTCTGGACAAAAATGCTCGGCCACTTCGCTTTTGGCTCTGGAAAAAGAAATCTACGAAGATGAAAAATTCTTGCACACCCTTGTTGATGCCACAAAAAGCCTGACTTCTGACGGCGCTTGGAATTATAAAACCAAGGTTAATCCTTTGATTAGAAAACCTTTGGCCGATTTGGATTACGCCCTAACTCAAACTGAGCCTCATGAGCGCTGGCTTCTAAGGCCTCAATGTTTGAATGATGCTCAGACTCTTTGGACGCCTGGTCTAAAAATTGGCACGAGAATGGGGGATAAAAGTCACGTCACCGAGTTCTTTGGTCCAGTTTTAACAATCATGAAAATCGATAGCTTAGAGCATGGTATCGACCTGGTAAATAGTACTGGCTATGGCCTAACTTCTGCCTTGGAAAGTTTGAATGAAGACGAGCAGCTCCTATGGAAAAATTCGATTCAAGCCGGGAATCTTTACATTAACCGTTCTTCAACCGGTGCCGTTGTTGAACGCCAGCCTTTTGGTGGAATGAATAAATCCGCCTTCGGAATTGGAATTAAAGCCGGAGGACTGAATTACATTTATCAATTCTTTAATTTCGAAAATGGCTCTAAAACTACCTCTTATAAGACCTCTTGCGATATCACTACTGACGGATATAACTTAAAAAACGTCATCCAAGACATGGCAAAAGAAGATAGACTTAACATTTTACCGACATTTCAAAACTATATCGACTCTTACAACAGCTTCTTTTCGAAGGAGATTGATTATCAAAAAATCCCCGGTCAATCAAATGTCACCCGCTTCTTACGGCTACCAGATCTCGCAATCAGAGCCGACTCTTCCGCATCTATAAAGGATCTAATTCTTGCAATTCTTGCAGCAAAACTTTGCGTTAAAGAGGTTGGGGTAAGTCTGGAAAATGAAAATCTTCTAATTGAAATCGAAAAAATTTCTCCGGCAATTTTGTGGCACACAACTGTTGTAACTGAAAAAAATGAAGATTTTCTATTGCGCATGGAGCGATTCAAGCGCGTAAGATTTGTTGGTAGCAATGAATCCGACTCGCTCAAAAACCACGCCGCAAAAAGCGGAATGGCAGTAATTAGCGAAAGCGTGATTTACCAAGGTCGCATCGAATTATTGAACTACCTGCAAGAGCAATCCGTAAGCAACAACTACCACCGTTTTGGCTATATCGCACAATCTCCGGAATCTTTTGAGTCTTGAATCTGGAAAGATAGTTCGGGGCGAAATGAGGTTAGAAAGTTTTCTATCAGCTTAGGAAATTGCCTGATCAATCCAGACGCATTCAATGGGAAGTTTTTATACCCTTACAGCCAATCAAAAGAGCTTTCATGTGAAACTGAGGGAGATTAAATCTCTACGCGCTTCAGAACCTCTTTTGCTAATCCCAAATAAGCTTGGGCTCCGGAGGATTTTGGATCATAGATTAGGCCCGGCAAGCCGTGAGATGGCGCCTCAGACAACTTAATATTGCGCGGAATCACGTGACGAAAAACTTTCTCTTTTAAAAAATCTCGAACATCAGACTCAACTTGCTCGGTCAACTTATTGCGGCGGTCATGCATAGTCAGAATTATTCCCGTAATCGTTAGATGGTGGTTTAAATTATCCTTAATCAAATCGAGAGTTGTGAGCAAGTGACTCAAGCCCTCTAGCGAAAAAAATTCACATTGCATAGGAATCAAAACAGAGTCTGAGGCAACTAAAGAATTTATAGTTAAAATTCCAAGCGAAGGAGGGCAATCGATGAGAATGTAATCAAAGTCGTGAATGATTTTTTTTAAAGCACGTCGTAACAAATATTCTCTTTTTTCAACATTTACTAATTCGATTTCACAAGCTGACAGATCAACGGTGGAAGTGATAATTTTTAAATTGGAAATCTTGGTTGGAACCAAAGCCTGATAAATGTCACATTCGCCAATTAGAATCTCGTAAATCGTCTTCTGTCTTTGAGATAAAGATATGCCAAAACCAGTGCTGGCATTACCTTGCGGATCAGCATCAATTAATAGAACTTTCTTTTCTAGCATCGCCAAAGCGGCGGCAAGATTGACCGCAGTTGTGGTCTTTCCAACTCCGCCTTTTTGATTTACAATTGAAAAAATCTTGGCTCGTTTTGGGTGCATAATATTGAATAATTAAAACCTGGAACAGCTCGGTAACAGATAAATCAGAACCTAAAAAGTGATTTTTCCCTGTCAAATGTTTCGATGGTGGCGCCAAAATATTTCGTAAAAATTATTTTGGCTCCAAAACAAATTAAACCAGATTAAAACCCTCACAATCCGACTAAATTCTCTCCATGTTACAAGCGCATGATACGCTCCGACATTTCTGAGCAGAGATTTTGAGTTCAAAAAATCTCTGAATTTTCTGCAATTGGCAGAAAATTATGTTAACAAAATTATCAAAATAATTCGACTCATAATTTCTTTCTTTGTCGACATTAAAAAACTCTTGGACCTTGAAAAAAGATCTTATCGTAAATCTATACCCAAGCTTGACCTGAAAAAAATTTGGATTTTGGTTTAATAATCGAAAGGAAAATCTTTGCAAAATTCTGTCAACGCGGACGAATTAAAAAAATACTGTTTGGGTTGCTCTTGGGCATTAAAAAGAGTGACTTCTGCAAGTTTAGACTAGAGACAAGCGAAGATCATTTCTTTTTTTTGAAAAAATTTCATATGAAACGTCGCTTTTCTCTAAAGAAATCTTTTAATAATTGAGCGGACTCTTCTGCGCAAAATCCAGAATAAATTTCTGGCCGACGGTAGCAGCTAGATAAGTGCATCATATGTCCATTTTCGATTGCGCCAAATTTTACGTCGGATGCCGCGTAATAAATTCGACGAATCTTGGCCAAAGAAATTGCTGCGGCACACATTGCGCAAGGCTCAAGAGTTACATAGATGTCGCAATCGTCTAAGCGATGGGAGCGAATGATTTGAGAGGCTTCTCGCATTACTAGAATTTCTGCGTGAGCAGTTGGATCTTTTAATGATAAATTCCGATTAAAACTGCTGGAAATTATTTCTCCATTTTTGACCAAAACAGCTCCCACTGGAACTTCATCTTCAATGATGGCCATTTTTGCTTGTTCTAGCGCCGCCAGCATGAATTTATTTTTACTCAAACTTTCCGACATTTTATCCACACCAGGTCATGTCCATGTTTTTTAAGAATCTCAAAACTATGGCTATTAATTACGAAATTCTCTTTTTCTTCTGGAATTCTGCCTAGGCTGTTAATAACAAAAGCCGCAAGATTATAGGCGTCATCGCTTTCCTCAATCTCTAGATCGAGTTTCTTATTAATATCACGAATCAAAGTCTTGCCTGCTATTTTGTAAGCTCCGGACTTAATTTTAATAATATTGATTCCGCGAGAATCTTCTTCCTCTTTAATTTCGCCAACAATCTCTTCTAAAATATCTTCGAGGGTTATCAGGCCAAGCAAAGATCCATATTCATCAACGACCAAAGCAAAATGTTTTTTCTTTTTGCGAAAAGCAAAAAGTTGCGAACGCAAACTATTGGTTGCCGGTACAAACCAGGGGGCTGAGGTAACCGAGCTTAGTTCAAACTTCTCAATATCGCCGCGATGCGAGTGCAGTGCTCGTAGTAATTTTCTAACATTTAGAACGGCAACAATACTTTCTTTACTCCCTCTCCACAAAGGAATGCGGGTGTGATTTGTCGCGGCCCCTTGTTTTGCAATTTCGGCAATCGACAAAGAGATATCAATCGACTCAATATCTTTGCGATGCGTCACGATTTCACTGATTGCAGTATCTGACAAATCCAAAACGCCGTCGAGCAAATCCTTGTCATATTTGAAGATCGAGCCCTCTTTCGCCTTAAAATCAACGGTATCACGAATTTCTTCTAATTCTGATTCTTTGGTTTTCTTGCCGACATTGGTAAAAAATACTCCGATCATCATATCAACAACCTTCTGGATCACCGCCACAATCGGCGAAAAAATGAAGAACAAAAAGTGAATCGACGGCGCAAAAAACAGCGCAACTTTTTCTGAAAATTTAATGGCGATTGTTTTGGGCAGAATTTCACTAAAAATTATCACCGCTATCGTCAAAACAACCGTCGCGACCAAAAACCATTCTTCGCCAAATAGCTTCAAAACCACCCTTGTTGTAATCGCCGATGCCGCAATATTAACAACATTATTGGCCAGCAACATCACACTTACAACCTTTTCACGCTCTCTTAAAAGCCGGTCCAGATGCTTGGCACGCTTATCTCCTTCGCTAGCCAAACGATGTATACGTGCGCGCGAAACTGCGGTAATCGACGTCTCAAAACAAGAGAGTAATGAGGCAAAAACCAGAAGAAATAAAACTAGGATTAAATACGCTTCAGCTTCGTTAATCATTGGTTCCAGATAATATGACATTTGAAGAGTTCACCCATTTGATCGGGCGCGATTAAGCGATCAATGGCAGAATCTTGAGCAGGTAATTTTTTTCTGCGCTCTTCGATTCCAAGTGAAATTAAAAATTCGCGCTGCGTTATTAGGGACGAATTCAGGCCTAAATTTTTAGCAATTTTATCTAGAGCTCCGAAGTCAACATGAGCGGTAAGATCAGTGTCTCCCGAGGTTTTAAGCGCATCGGTTTTTTGATGATTTTTTACCGCCTGAAACGTGTTGGCAAATTCAGTTTTGAAATAACCATAATCAAAATTAATCGCGATTCCGCCTTTTGTTTTTAGGGCTTGGCTAAGTTGGGTCATAAAGAATTTTGCTGAATCACTATATTCGAAAACCGCACCGAATGGAGCATCAGCACCAGCTAATTCCTGAATTAATTGATGAATTTTTGGATCAAAATTTTTTATAACAAAACTGTCGCGGTCAATCAGGCGCTCACACCAACCAATATCGGTATTCACAAATTGATCGATTGGAAAGCAATCAAAAAGCTCATTGGAGAGAAAAAATATCTGATCGGCCTCTTGTAGAAAATCTTCAAATTTTTCGTGCCACTTAATCTCTATCTCTTTGTCATCGCGAGCACGGCGCGGCAATAATGCCGAAGATAATTTATCCTGCTGAATTTTTTTTAAGATCTCGTTGATTTCAACAATGTGAAATGTCGTACGATTAAGAAAATCAATGGCCAAAGCATTATTTTTTTCTGCTAATTTTTTTATCGAACTCAGAATATCAAAAAATAAAACACCTCTGCCAGCGCCCATTTCAACTAGAGAAATTTTGCCTTTTTGCGTCGAAAAAATTTGCAATAAATATGCAGCAAGCAACTCGCCGAAGACCTGAGAAATCTCGGGAGAGGTAATAAAATCAGAATCTTTGCCGATGG
>CAIQBQ010000022.1 GCA_903870105.1 uncultured Alphaproteobacteria bacterium
GCTCCAGCTCCAACACGAACGAATTGATGTAGCGCAGAAAGTCCGCCTATTACGACATGATCACCAAGCTCAACATGCCCCGCTAGTGTGGCATTGTTAGCGAGAATGACGTGATTTCCTACTATGCAATCATGAGCACTGTGCACACCAACCATTAGCAAACAATTGCTGCCGATTTTAGTTAGCATTGCGCCATCTAGAGTGCCTAGATGGATCGTCACATGTTCGCGAATGCTATTATTATCGCCGATTACGACTTTCGATTTTTCGCTTCTGAACTTAAGATCTTGTGGTGCGAGGCCGATTGTTGCAAAAGGAAAGATCGTATTATTTTTGCCGATTGTTGTGTCGCCTTCGATTACAACATGCGATTTGACAACTGTGCCATCGCCGATTTTTACCTCGTCGCCAATGATTGAAAATGCCCCAATCTCAACATTGGCACCGAGCTGAGCTTTATTACTGACTAGTGAGGTTGGATGAATTTTTGTCGTCATTATTTTTTCTCCTTATCGACAATCATTGCCGAGAGTTGCGCCTCAGAAACTTTTTGTCCGTCAACCATAGCCACTGCGGAAAGTTTCCAGACTGGGCCGCGGCTTTGTACGACCTCAACATGCAATTCTAAAACATCACCAGGAATTACTGGTTTTCTGAACTTAGCTCCATCGATCGACATGAAATAAACCAGTTTTTCTTCTGGTTTAAAGCCAGGAGCAGAAGTTACCATCAATGCTCCGGCTTGTGCCATAGCCTCAATGATTAGAACGCCAGGCATTATTGGATGATCAGGAAAATGTCCAAGAAAGTGCGGCTCGTTGAAGGTCACATTTTTGATCGCGACAATTTTTTTGCCGAGCTCAAGTTCAATAACTTTATCCACAAGTAAAAATGGGTAGCGGTGTGGTAAAGATTTAAGAATCTGTTCGATGCCGATGATTGCTTGCTTGCTCATGTTTTGAATAATTTGAGTTAAGGAATTTATTATTTAGTTTTGCCTTGAAAGGCTACGCCGGTTTCTACTCGAAGAATTTTTATAACTTCAAATTAACCTGATTACTTCATCATTGCTGATTTATCATCGGCTTTGGTCATAAAATTTAGAGGTTAAAATTATTCCGAAATTATATGGCTGTAACTTTGATTGAGCAGATTTTTACGAGCAAATTTTTTTAAATGAGAGTCAAAATTTTTATTTTTCTGCTTTGTTTTTCGGTAAAAGCCGCTGAAGCAAAGATCACAATTTTTGCCTGCGAGCCTGAATGGGCTAGCTTAGCGCACGAGATTGTTGGAAATAAGGCTCAGATTGTGACTGGCACTTCGCCTATGGAAAATGTGGCGAATGTGCGTGTTAGTAATGGATTGCTTAAGGTGATCCGCAGTGCCGACATGGTCTTTTGCTCTGGCGGCGGACTCGAAGCGAATTGGCTGACAAGAGCAATTAATGAAAGTGACAATGTTGCGGCGCGCACAAATCCAGAGGCATTATTTATGATTTCTGGAGACGCGTCCAAAGGTGAAAAACTTTTGCCCAGAACTCATCTAAATCCCCACAACATTGGACTAGTTGCCACTGAATTTACACGGCGGGTTAAGTTGCTTGATGCGGTTAATTCTAGTTTTTACCAAAGCTCTTACGAAAAATTTTCTGTAAAATGGCAAAACTCAATTAAACTGTGGGAAAAGGCGGCCGAGCCCTTGAAAGGTATGAGGGTAGTTATCAGTGATGATTCTTGGCTGGATTTAACGCAGTGGTTAGGCTTGAAAATTGCGGCAAAAATTGAAACCAAAAAAAGTTTTATAAAAAACAATCAAAGTCTAAATGAGATTGTTGCGGAGCTAAAAAACAATCCGGCTAAGGCGATAATTTTTGCTAATTACGAAGATAAAAAAGCAATTTTTTGGTTGAGTGAAAAAACAAAAACTCGAGCGATTCTTTTGCCCTTCACAGTCGGCGGCGCGGCTAATTCTTCTGATCTTTTTTCGCTTTTCGCGACAACGATTAATTTACTTCTTGTTGATTGTTCCAAGTCCCTTTGTCCAAAGCTTGCGATTGCGCCAGCAAAAAAATACTAGCAAGAGACAGTAGATTGCATTCCAAGCGGCCATGGAAAGTTTTAAAAAAGAAATTTGTGGCTCATCGCAGCGCACGGATTTTGTCTTGAGAAGTTCTGTTCTTAGATCGTCAACGCTGCTTGCTGTATTCAAGCTTGAATAGGATTCGCACGCTGTTGGTCCTTCGATAAATTTTTGTTCAACCGCAACATGGTAAAGTGAAATTCCGATGTTAATTGTGAGCAAAAATACGCAACAAAGCGCAACAACTTTAACGAATTTATCCGAATTGAATAATGCCAATCCGGCGGCCGAAAAGGCGATGATGGCAAAGAAAGGCAGGCGCTGGTAAAGGCACAAAATACAAGGCTGATAATCAAATACGAATTGCAAAACGTAAGCAAAGACTAGGGCAAAAGTTGAAGCGAGCAGTAGAATTACCAATCCGCCTTTTTTCATTTTTTTCTGAGAAATTTTTTAGCTAAATCTTTGCGAAGCTCGACCGCAGGCTGATCAAATGGATTGATGCCTTTTGTATAAGCGATTAAAATTGTTTCGAGGAACATCTGCATCATCAATCCGCCAAGAACTTCTTCATCAAGTTTGGTGATTGCAAAGATTCGAATTGGTAATTTTTTTTGTTCTAAAACTGCGATCGTGGTTTCTTGTTCGATCACCACAATCTCACTTAATTTTTTGCCACCGAATAATGTTTTGCAGCCGATCAAATCTTTAATCGCAAAGTCTTTTTGCTGTTTTTGTGCGGTGATGAAAGTAAAAAATTTATCTTTCGGGCCGTCGAGATAAAGCTGCAATTGACTGTGTTGATCTACCGTCCCCATTGAGTTTATCGGAGTTGAGCCAAAATTATTTTTAC
>CAIQBQ010000023.1 GCA_903870105.1 uncultured Alphaproteobacteria bacterium
ACATTTGCATCACCAGAAGTATGAATAAAAACATAGCCATCCTTTTGTTTTTCTAATGCTTGCGCATTTACGTCAGATCTTTTTTCAAGCAAAATAACTTCCGCTCCTAGATTTTTTACTGCGGCAATTTTTAGTGGCGAGGCCTTGTTAATCATGTAGATTAAAGCCTTGATGCCGAATTTTTTGCAGGCGTAAGCAATTCCTTGTCCATGATTTCCAGAGCTTTGTGCGACAATTTTTTCAGGAAATTTTCCGTGTTTTTCTTTGTAACTCAGGATGGCATTAAACGCGCCGCGCGCCTTGAATGAGTTGGTTTCTTGTTGATTTTCCATCTTAAAAAAAATCTGCGCGCCAAGCTCTTCGTTTAATTTCTGATCAGAAATTACCGGGGTATTTTTGATGTAGTTTTTAATACGATTTGCAGCAAGCAGAATTTCATTCATATTTTGCAAAAAGCTGAGAGATATCTTTGAAGGCTTTAAACTCTAAGGCGTTGCCACTTGGATCTAAAAAAAACATTGTCGCCTGTTCTCCGGTTTTTCCTTTGAAACGGATATAGGGCTCGATCACAAATTTCATTTTTGCCGCCCGTAATCTCTCAGAAAAATCATGCCATTTCTGCCATTCGAGAACTACGCCGAAATGTGGGACCGGAACGCCGTGACCATCAACTTGATTAACGATCACTTCATTTTTTTCGTGGCGCAAATGAGTAACAAATTGATGCCCAAAAAAATTCCAATCGATCCAATGCTCATTCGAACGACCCTCTTCTAACCCAAGAAGATCGCCGTAGAATTGACGTGTTGCACTTAAGTTGTTTACCGGAATTGCAAGGTGAAATGGCTGGAGAGACATTCGTTAGAGAGACATTTATTTAATTTCGAAGATTGCATCAACTTCAACAGCAACGCCGAAAGGAAGAGAACCTGATCCGACCGCGGCACGAGCGTGTTTGCCGGCATCTCCGAGAGCCTCAACCATTAGGTCGGAAGCGCCATTGGCAACTGCTGGGTGATCTTTAAAATTGGCGTCGCCATTAACAAAAATTCCGAGTTTGATGCAACGAACTGTGCGCTCTAAATCTCCGTCACAAGCAACTTTGAGTTGAGCAAGAATGTTTATGGCGCAAAGGCGGGCAGCTTTTTTGGCATCGTCAGCAGAAATTTCTGAACCGACTTTCCCGATGAATTGCAACTTGCCAGCTTCGATGGGAAGTTGCCCGGAAACAAAAACTACATTACCAGATTTTACGAATCCGACGTAGTTAGCAACTGGTACGGCTGGAGTTGGAAGATTGATTCCGAGCGAGATTAGTTTTGATTCGATGTTAGACATTTTAGTTAAATTTAAAGTTAGAGCCAAGCCCGTTATCCCGACGCTTTTACGTCAAGAACGACGACACTTTCGCGTCAAGAATGACGACGTTTTTAGTTTTTATTTTCCAACGATTCCGAGTTTCTTAAAGAGGTTTTGATCCCTTTCCATTTCAGGGTTTGACGTAGTTAAAAGTTTTTCGCCGTAAAAAATTGAGTTAGCTCCTGCTAAGAAACACAAGGCTTGAGTCTGTTCGTTCATATTCTCACGACCCGCCGAAAGGCGCACCACCGACTTCGGCATCATGATTCGAGCGACGGCAATGGTGCGAATAAATTCGAACTGATCGAGTTCTTGTTCTTGTATTTCGGCAAGCGGAGTGCCAGCTACGCGCACAAGCATGTTGATTGGAACTGATTGTGGATGCTGTGGTAAATTTGCTAAAACTATCAACATTTTGGCGCGATCTTCGCGGGTTTCACCCATCCCAACAATACCGCCGGAGCAAACATTTAGGCCGGCTTCGCGTACGTTTTTTAAGGTGTTTAGGCGATCTTCAAATTTTCTTGTCGTAATAATTTCTGAATAAAATTCTGGCGAAGTGTCGATGTTGTGATTGTAGTAATCGAGACCCGCTTCCTTGAGTTTCTTGCTTTGCGAGTCGGTTAACATGCCGAGAGTCATGCAAGTTTCGAGGCCAGTTTTTTTTACTTCGTCAACGATGTGACAGATTTTTTCCACGTCGCGATCGTGTAAATTTCTCCAAGCTGCGCCCATGCAAAATCTTGATGCGCCCCCTTCTTTCGCGGCATTAGCGGCCTCAAGAATTTTATCTATCGCCATTAAAGACTCTTTTTCGAGGCCAGTAGTGTAGTGCGCAGATTGTGGGCAGTACTTACAATTTTCTGGGCAAGAGCCAGTTTTGATGCTTAGCAGCGTGCTGATTTGTACTGCGTTTGGATTGTGAAACTGGCGATTAATTTCTGCCGCTTTGAACATTAAATCATTGAAAGGCAGGGCAAAAAGTTTTGAAACTTCTTCGACAGAAAAATCGTGGCGAGTGCCTGAATCGTAAGATGAAATTGGTGTTTCAGGATTTGTCTTGTGAAGTTCTTTCATTTTTTAATCAGTTAAAAATCCGCTTTCTTTTAGGATCGATTTTGCGTCGTTACCTTTTAAAAATTTTAAAAATTCGCGCGCTACTTCCATGTTGTCGCCGGCAATTACTAGAGATTGGTAGAAAATATCTTCACCACTACTTTTGGCGATAATTTGTAAGTTTGGTTCTTTGATAACTTGGCTTGCAAGCAAGAGGGCGTAGTTCTGATTATTGCTTTTGATACTGGTCAGTAGCGTTGTTTTGTCTTCGGTTAATTTGCCGAAGAGGTTGATGCCAGTCAACTCAAGATGTGAAAGAAAATTTCTTGCGAAGAAACCCGAACTCATTCCTTCATTGTCAATAATCAGTGTCGCCTTGGCTCGATCCAAAGTTTTTAAAACATTTTCGAGTGAAGAGTTTGAGTATTGGCCAATGTTTGTTTTTGTGGTTACGAGTACGAGTTTGTCGCGAGCGATAAAGCCAATGTTGTAGACATCAACAAGGCCTTTTTGACGAAGAGCCTCTATCCATTGTGGATGTGCGGAAATGAAGATGTCAGCCGGTTCTCCAGAATCAATTTCGGCGATTAAATCAGCTGATGAATTGAAGTTAACCGAAACATTTGTGCGCGATTTTTGTGAATAAATTCGTGCGATTTTTGTGAGGGCCAAAGCGAGATTTGGCTCGGCAAAAACTGTGAGATTTCGGCCACCATTGGTAGCGTAAGAATTTTGTGAGCTAAGAAAAATTAGCGAAATGATCAGAAAAAAAATTCTGCGCATTTTACACTGCTAACATTTCTTGTCGGTCGGAATCGATTTCGTTAAAAACGCCTTCCCAAGTTCCGATTGTTGAAGATTTGCTATATTCAGTGACGCGATTTTCGAAGAAATTTGTGTGTTCAACGCCATTCAAAATTTCATCAAGCCAAGGAAGTGGATTGACATCGATCATGTAAATATCTTTGAGACCGAGTTGATTCAAACGGCGGTCAGCAATGTAGCGAATGTAGCGTTTTACTTCGCGTGAAGTAAGGCCTTCGATATTGCCCATTTCGAAAGCAAGATCAATGAAAGCATCTTCAAAATGCACGATTGTGGCGCAGGCTTCGTAGAGTCTGCCTTTCAATTCTTCGTCCCAAACTTCAGGATTTTCTTGGCAGAAAGCTCTGAAAAGTTTAATGATGGAATTCGTGTGAAGAGTTTCGTCGCGCACTGACCAGGACACGATTTGACCCATTCCTTTCATTTTTCCGAAGCGTTGGAAATTTAGTAAAATCGCGAAAGAAGCAAAAAGTTGTAGGCCTTCGGTAAAGCCGCCGAAAACAGCAAGAGTGGTTGCAATATCTTTTTTGGTAGAGACTCCGAACTTGTGCATGTAGTCGTATTTATCCTTCATCTCTTTGTATTTCATGAAGGCGGAATATTCGGCTTCAGGCATTCCAACGGTGTCGAGAAGATGAGAATAGGCGGCAATGTGAATCGTTTCCATGTTAGAAAAAGCCGAGAGCATCATTTGGACCTCGGTTGGTTTGAAGACCTGAGAATAATGCTTCATGTAACAGTTATTCACCTCGATATCAGCTTGCGTAAAAAAGCGAAAAATTTGCGTTAAAAGATTTTTTTCGCTTGCAGTTAAATTGTGTTTCCAATCTCTCACATCGTCAGCTAAAGGCACTTCTTCTGGAAGCCAGTGAACTTGTTGTTGTGTTAGCCAAGCATCGTAAGCCCAAGGGTAGTTGAAAGGTTTATAGGTTGGTTTCGCGTCAAGAAGAGACATGATTTTTAGAAATCAGATTTAAGGGATTAGGAATGGGAAGCTAAAAATTAGTGTCGGCAATTGCAAACCAGAAATTTGGTTTTTAAGTTAATAACCGAGTAAATCACTCAGGTTCTCAAAAATCTTAAATCATAATATTTTATGTCAGTCCTAGTTGGAAAAAAAGCCCCAGATTTCACTGTCTCAGCAGTAATGCCAAATAACGAAATCAACGATAAGTTTAACCTTCATTCTTTCCTCAAAGGCAAGATTGGTGTTCTATTTTTCTACCCACTCGATTTTACTTTTGTTTGCCCTTCTGAAATCATCGCTTTCGACAATCGCTTGAAAGAATTCAAAGACCGCGGTGCTGAAGTAATTGGCGTTTCTGTTGACTCAAAATTTTCTCACTTAGCTTGGAAAAATACCGAAGTTAACAAAGGTGGAATTGGTCAAGTTCAATATCCCTTGGTTTCTGATTTAACTAAATCAATCGCTCGTGACTACGACGTTTTGATGGGTGAAGCAGTTGCTCTTCGCGGAACTTTCTTGATTGACCAAGAGGGCGTAGTTCGTCATCAAGTTGTGAATGACCTCCCACTTGGCCGTAACATCGACGAAGCGATTCGCATGGTTGATTCACTTAAATTCTTCCAAGAGCACGGCGAAGTTTGTCCGGCCGGTTGGAATAAAGGTAAGCAAGGGATGAAAGCCGATTCAAAAGGGGTCGCTGATTACTTAGCAAGTAATGCGAAGAGTTTGTAATTTCTTATTCATCATCCTTGAAATGATCGGCATTTCGAGGATCTCGGAAGTTTTTCTTACGAGATCTTTGGCGCCTCACGTCAGGGATGATGTTTCATCTCATTATTTTCCTAGTTGACTAAGAATTAGTCTTTCCTAAAAGGCGCGCCCCCATTTTTAAAATTTCTACAAAACAACAAATTCATGCCGACAGTTAATCAGCTAATTAGAAAGCCAAGAGTCAAACAGACCGCGAAAAATAAAGTTCCAGCGATGAAGGGTTGCCCACAAAAAAGAGGCGTTTGCACCCGTGTTTATACAACAACTCCAAAAAAACCGAACTCAGCTTTGCGTAAAGTTGCTCGGGTTAAATTAACTAATGGATTTGAAGTTATCGCTTACATTCCGGGCGAAGGTCACAATCTACAAGAGCACTCGGTTGTTGCGATTCGTGGTGGTCGTGTCAAAGATTTACCAGGTGTTCGTTACCACATTATTCGGGGATCTCTTGATACCCAAGGTGTAAAAAATCGTAAGCAAGCCCGTTCTAAGTACGGCGCCCAAAAACCTAAGTAGTAACATAAATTTCTTAAAAAATGCGTAGAAGAGCAGCAAAAGTCAGAAAAATTTTCCCTGACGCTAAATATGGTGAAGTAATCGTTTCTAGGTTTGTTAACCGATTGATGGATGATGGCAAAAAATCTGTTGTCGAAAAATCTGTTTACGCAGCTTTCGATCAATTAGAGCAAAAATTAAAAAAACCTCCTGTCGTAATTTTCAAAGAAGCTTTGGAAAATGTGATTCCAAAAGTTGAAGTCAGGTCTCGTCGTATTGGTGGTGCAACTTACCAAATTCCAGTTGAGGTTTCTCCTCGTCGTGGCTCGGCTCTTGCTTTGAAATGGCTGAAGTTCGGTATTGAAAATATCAAAGGTAAAGATCTTACAACCAAAGTTGTTAACGTAATTCTTGAGTCTCTCGAGAACAAAGGTTGGGCAGCAAAGAAAAAAGAAGAAGTTTTCAAAATGGCCGAAGCCAACAAGGCTTTTGCACATTACCGCTGGTAGCTTTTTAAAGCGGAGTATTCGCCAGTGACTGAATTTGATATTGTAATTCCAGCTCACGCGAAAGACTTGCCAATACTCGAATTTTGTATTGACGCAGCGCGAAAGAAAATTGTTGGCTCTAGAAGAATCATTGTCATTTCTAAAGAGCGCTACACCGATAAAGCCGAGTGGTTCGACGAGGCGCTTTTCCCTTTTTCTTACGACTTAGTAAAAAGTCACGTTGGAGAAGTTGTTGGTTGGTATTTTCAGCAGTTGCTCAAGTTTTACGCCGCCTTCACCATTCCAAATATTAGCGAAAATATTTTAATTTTAGACAGCGACACGGTTTTTTTCCGTCGTGTTACAATGTTTGATCACGAAGGCCGGGCGCTTTACAATATTAGCAAAGATGAAAATATTGAGCGTCGAGATTTTGATCAAAGAGTAGCCGCAAATATCAGAAAATTATTACCAGAAATCGCGGTCGAAAAATTGCCAAAAGAATTCCAAACAGTCTCTGGAATTAGCCATCACATGATTTTTAATCGTGAAATTTTGCGCGATTTATTTACCCGCGTTGAAAAGCATGATGGCAGCGGAGAGCCCTTTTATAAAATCTTTTTAAAACATGCGGATTACTCGCACTCCGTTGCTGAGTACCAAACTTACTTCAATTTTATTTTAGTTTTTCATCGTAACGAAATGGCTATTAGAAAACTGAGTTACAAAAACACTGCAGATTCAAACGTCGCCAAATATCGCTTCCGCTTCAAATACCACTACTGCTCTTTCCACTCTTACCTTCGCAACACCAAAACCAATTGCTTGGGCACAAAATTCCAAAATTTTTTGTGTAAAATCTTGTCAATTAAG
>CAIQBQ010000024.1 GCA_903870105.1 uncultured Alphaproteobacteria bacterium
GAAGCTTGCTGAAAGTTTCGGAATTAAAGGAATCGAGTGCGACAAGCCCGATCAACTAGACGCAAAAATCGCTGAAATGATCAACCATCCCGGGCCAGTGCTGTTTAATTGTCTTGTTGCAAAATCTGAAAATGTGTTTCCAATGATCCCAGCAGGGTCTGCCCATAATGAAATTTTGCTTGGCTCGCAAGCAAAACTTTATGTCACTAAAGATATCAATGCGGTTTAGTTAAATAATCCTGAAATTATGCCAACAAAAGAAATAAAGGGAGACATTTTTCCTAAAAAGTTCTGGGGTGCTGCATTAAATATCTCCCTTGGCATTCCTATTATTCCAATGGTCAGCTACGGAATCGGCAAAATCTTTCAACAAACTCATGAGGAGATTGGATTAGGCTCTACCCTTGCAAGGACGTTTTTAGGAATAGCTAAATTAGGCTTAGAAAATTCTGCCTTTTCGCTCAAAAAAAAAGATGGCAAAGCATCTTGGCCCGTCGGCACTTCTTTAAATGGCGTAAAGAAATCAATAAACAATATTGATATACGAGAGAGGGAACTTGGTAAAAATGGTTATATTAGAAATATTTTTTCAAGTTCTGCGGCATTTATTGGTTGCTTTTTTAACTTTGGCGCTGCTATTCCTAACTTTTTAGGGGATTGTTCTTACCGTCTTGCTGATATATTTCGAGCTTCTGGAAAAGAAGCAGGAATTATAAAAAAATCATTCTGTTATGCAGCTGCTGGGGTATTGTCATTAATTGGGTTTGCATGCAGAGCTCCTGCGGTACTTTTAAGATCGGCGGGATCTATTTTATCCGCAGACGCTGAGTTCTTACCTGAAGGGAGTAGAAGAGTTCGTTGGATTGCTAGTAGGGGTAATTTCTTCGATAGTTGTAGATTTGGAGAAAAAGTATCAGATATCCGTAGGGATATTAATGAGAATTTATTAACACTGCCCGGCCTTGATGATCCTTCAAATAATGAAGTAAGAAGAAAAGCGATTGAATTATTTAAGAAAATAAAAGGACCAAAATTTAAAGAATCCGGCATTACAGGACATGATGATTTATATTGCGCAGTGGCGAAAATAAAATTCGAAGGAGAATCCTACGAATTACTATTATCACCAGAAAGCGGCTCCTTTCTTATCGCCAATCCCAAAAGAGATCTTAACGCATCAAAATATGCAGAGAGAGATACTTTGGATTCTATAGATGAGGATAAAAAACAATTATTTGTTGATCTTATTAAAAATTTAAAAGTAGCAGATACTTTTCATAAGTCTGGTGAAAACTTAATCACTATGACGAAAGATAATCCTGGATTAAGTTACGAAGAATTTACAAGGTCTAAATTACCATCAGTTCAAGAAAAAGAAAAAGACACGATTAAATTCCAATTGAAATCGATCGAATATGAATTTAGTAAAACTGACGTTGAACAAAAAAGAACATTAAAGGATTTGTCTATACCAGGTAGACCTAGGTTGGTGGGTACTTTAGACGAATTTATGATTCTCAACCGTCTTGCAAAAAATCATATTAAAGCAATTCCTCCTCAGCAAAAAAGTGAAAGTATATTACCTCGAGCTGCCGTAAAAAGCCCAACAGCTGTAAGGCTGATGAAGCTTCAGTCGGAGAGGGAAGTAAGTTTTTTCTCTAGATAATAAATCTCGCAATTGAAGTGAACCTGAAATTTTTTACCCTCTTAGAAAAGATTGGCCACTTCACTTTGTTGAATTTGGCCAAGCTTGGTGAGATTGCCATCTTTGCTGCAAATAGTGTTGCCGCTTGTTTTACGCCGCCATTTTATCCGCGCTTAATTCTGCGTCAGTTTTTACAAATCGGATATTTTTCACTTCCTGTGGTTGGTCTCACCGCAATTTTCTCTGGTGCGGTTTTGGCGCTGCAAAGCTATTCAGGCTTTTCACGCTTTAATGCTGAAAGCACGATCGCCACTGTTGTTGTCTTGTCTATTACGCGTGAACTGGGGCCCGTTCTTGCGGGCTTAATGGTTGCAGGGCGCGTTGGTGCCTCAATGGCTGCGGCAATTGGCACAATGAAAGTTACCGAGCAACTTGATGCGTTGCGCACACTTTCAACCAATCCTTTTAAATATTTAATTGCCCCGCGCGTC
>CAIQBQ010000025.1 GCA_903870105.1 uncultured Alphaproteobacteria bacterium
GCCGAGTTTGTAACTTCACGCATCTCTTCATTCTCACCCATCGGAATTTTTATCTCGATTTCTTGGCAATTTTCAGGAAGAAATTCTGCCGCGATTTCTGGCCATTCAATCAGACAAATTCCACTTTTTAGCGCTTCGAAAAAGCCAATATTTTCAAGCTCTGCCGCTGACTTAATTCGGTAAAGATCAAAATGAAAAACTTCGCCTTTTTTTGTCTCGTAAGAATAAACCAAATTGAATGTTGGGCTTAGCACTTCTGTCTCTTCTTCTTGCAGCGAATTAATAAAACTTTTGGCAAAAAAACTTTTGCCAGCACCCAAGGTTCCTTTCAAGCAAATCAAATCTCCGACTTGCGCTAAAGCCGCTATTTCTCGGGCTAGATCAGCCATTTCTTTTTTCGATTTTATCAGAATTTTTTTCATAAAAAATTAAAAACAGTTTCGATTGGAACGTGATCTGACGGTTGAATTTCGCTACGAAAATCGCGGTAAATTTTCATCGATTTTAGATTGGATTTTAGATTTGGCGTCGCCCAAATGTGATCGAGTCTGCGGCCTTTATTAGCGGTAAGTGGATTTTTAGCGCGGTAGCTCCACCAGCTGTAAAGTTTTTCGGAGGGATCAACAAAGTGGCGGTGGGTGTCGAGAAAGTCTAAACTTCCTTGCAAGCGCGCCATTTTTTCGACCTCAATTGGGGTGTGCGAAACGATTTTTAAAAGTTGTTTGTGCGACCAAACGTCGTGCTCAAGTGGGGCAATATTTAAGTCACCGACAATTATTATTTTTTTGTTTTTTTGCGCAGAAAAATGCGCAGTCATCCAATCGATAAATTTCAACTTATGCGCGAATTTAGTATTAAGTGCCACGTCAGGAATATCACCGCCCGCAGGCACATAGAAATTGTGAAGCTCAACACCATTCACCTGAGCTGAAATGTGACGTTTGTGACCGTAATTACAGATGTCAATTTTACTAACTTCAGTGAGTGGAAATTTTGAAAGAATGGCAACGCCATTGTAAGATTTTTCGCCGGAAAATTCGATGTAATCAAAACCAAGAGCCCCAACTTCAAGCAGGGGAAATTCTGGGTCGGAAACCTTTATTTCTTGTAAGCAAATTATGTCGGGATTTGTTTGCTCAACAAATTTTTTAAGCAAAGGAAGTCGCAGTCGCAGTGAGTTGATATTCCAGGAGACTAGTTTCATTTTGATTGTTGTTTCATGCTTCGACGACTCAGCATGACGCGTTATGGACATTGCTTTGAACGCCTCAAAGCCCCGTCATAATTCAAGCGTTATTGAAACTGTCGAATAGCGTTGGATTAGTGAAAAAATATTAGCGCCAAAATGCCTAGCGCGGTTACGGCGATTCCGACAAGTTCTCGCTTTTTATATTTTTCTTTGAGGTGCCAAGAGATGAATAAAGAGACGATTAATTCAACTTGTCCGACTGCTTTTACGTAGACAACATTGCCGATGGAAAAAGCTAAAAACCACAAGATCGATCCAGTAAAACTCAAGACGCTGGTTTTTAAAAAAGAGCGACGATTTTCGGCGGCGAATAAATTACTGAGATCTTTTTTTAAGCGACGTTGTGAAGATTTGATGATTAAGAAAATTAAATTTTGCAGTAAAATTACCCACATTAAAACCATCACTCCAGCGGTGTAGTCATTAAATCCAATCAACCTCATTTGATCGGAAGCGAATTTTAAATTGAAAGCCGAGATCGAAAAACAGAGGCCAGATAAAGTTCCAAAAAATGCGGCTTTGTCGAGTTCGAATTTTCTTAAATTTAGGTTCGACATCAAAATCATTCCGGCAGTTGTGACTAAAATTGCCACTAATCCACCTGTTGAAATATGTTGATTGAAAAAGGCTATTCCGAGCAAAAGAGATTGCAGAAGTTCCGTTTTGTAGAAGGCAATTCCAATGCTAAAATTTTTCGAACGAATCGTGCGCAGCAGCAAAAAATTTCCGGTGATTTGAAAGCTAGCGGTGACTGCGCAATGCAAAATAAATTGATTGCTTACGGAATTAAAACTGCAGGAAACTGCCGCGATTGCTAAGGGAAGTGGGAATAGAAAGCGTGACCAAGTAACTGTCAGGGTGTCGAGTTTTTGGTTGAGATATTTTTGCTCTAAATTCCTGAAAGCTTGTAATGTCGCACCAGCGATTGTGAAGATTATCCAAAACATTTTATTCGATGAGATCGCTCAAATTTTTACTTTTTATTTTTATTCTTTTTCCGCTTCAGGCTCAAGCGGACTTTGTAGTTACTAACTGGAATGAGGCTGTGCGGTTAGTTGACGATGGAAAAAATTCAGTAATTACAATTGCCGGACAAGTTAAAAACTTGCCGAAAGATCAGGCCATGACTGCCTTTTCAATTAGCTTCGACAGTAAAGAAGAGATCTCGATTGCCAATGTTAGCTTTGAAGGCAAGCCAGCGAAATATGACTTCGCAGAAAATGTTTTAAAAATTACTTTTCCTCAGCCAAAGATTAGTGGGCAGATGATTTCTTTTGGTTTTTCGGCTAAAGAAAAACGTATCGCAATTAATCCAAATTTCCGCCAAGAAGCGATTTATGTTCCGAATTTTGCTGCCGGTGCCGAGGCTTTAATCACTGTAGATTTTCCCGGATATGAGCTGATTTCATACAACCCAAAAGCTATCAATAATGGCAATGTGATCACTTACTCTGCGGTCGTGCCTAAAGAAGGAATTAGTGAAATTGTAAAATTTACACAGCTAAGCGCCACATGGACTGTTGCGATTAAAACCACGGTAAGTTCCGAGAAGTCTCTCGGAGAATTTGTGCTAAAAATGCCACCATATTTTCAAGCAAGTAGGCAAAAAGTTGAGGGCTATATGAAAGAATTCAGCACTAGGCCGGTGGTTACCGATCGAAAGGGCGACGATATTTCTTACACCTTCAAAGTGCCGACGAATAAATTAGAAATTAAAAGTTCAGCAAAAATTTCAACTGGCCAAGCGCAGCGCAGGCAGGTGATGCGCAACATGATTAATTACAGCAAGGTTAGTCAAGAAGAGTCAGTGCTGCTTACTTTGATATTGCAAAAAATTCGCGGCGATAGTGCTTATGCTGGTTTGCCGATCTATGTTGCGATCGGAAAATTCGTTAACAAATTTTTGACCTACGATCTCGCATATGTAGGAAAGCTGCCCAGCCTGGAAGGTATAGTGACGAATCGCTTGGGCGTCTGCACTGAATATGCGCGGCTTTATGATGGCTTAGCGCGCCTTGCGGGCATTCCGTCCTTTGTTATTGATGGAGCGGCTTGTGACGAGAAAGAAAAATGCCAAGGCCACAGTTGGAATATGATTTTTTACGGTGGGCGCTGGATCGAGGTTGATCCGACTTGGAACTTGATGTCTGGTGCCGTTTCATCTTCGCACGTTTATATCAACGATGGCGGCCAAGGCGAAGTCGAAATTAAATATCGTAGCGATGCCGGGAAGGTGAATATCGAGATGGGAATGGATATGAATAAGGCGGAGTAGATTTATGCGCCGGTTTAAGTGGAAAAGTAAGTCGCAATTTATTTTGCCGCTCATTTCCGGCGAGACCCAAACAACTCATTTTTTGCAATATTAACAAGAAAGCTTTCGCCGCCATTCACCCTTTCGTGAGGATTTTTGCGAGAATAGAACTAAATCTTTTGTCCGGTCGAAGCCCAATCTTTTACGAAAGTTTCCAATCCTTTTTCAGTAAGTGGGTGCGAAGCCAATTGTTTTAAAATCTTGCCTGGAATAGTTGCAACATGGGCGCCCATTTTTGCGGCAGCAGTGATGTGGATTGGGTGGCGAATTGAAGCGACAAGAATTTCCGTTTTAAAAGCCGGATAGTTTGAATAAATTTGGCAAATTTCTTCGATTAGAGAAAGACCATCTTGCCCAATATCATCAAGCCTTCCCACGAATGGAGAAACGAAAGTTGCGCCAGCTTTTGCAACTAAAATTGCTTGAGCTGCAGAAAAACAAAGCGTGACATTTGTTTGAATTCCTTTGTTTGAGAAATATTTACAAGCCTTGAGTCCGTCCATTGTTAGCGGCAATTTGATACAAACATTTTTAGCGATCTTGCTAAGAATTTCTCCTTCGCGAACCATATTTTCAAAATCGGTTGCTGCCACTTCAGCACTTACTGGACCTTCAACAACAGAGCAAATTTCGGCGATTACCTCTTTAAAATCGCGTCCAGATTTTGCGATTAAACTTGGGTTAGTTGTAACGCCATCAAGCAAGCCGTAAGCAGCGAGTTCTTTGATTTCAGCAATTTCGGCAGAGTCGATAAAAAATTTCATGGAAGTTTTGAAATTGAATTTTGGAAAAAGTAGAGTGCGAAATTAGTCGATCCCGATCTCTTAAATCAACAAATCATGTCAGAAGTTTTCGCCCAAGTTTTATTGCCGCTAGCTTTGGACGAAGCTTTTACTTACAAGGCAGAAGAAGAGGTTGAAATTGGCGATGTGGTGAAAGTTCAGTTTGGCAGAAAAGAGATTTGGGGCGTGATTGTTGAGATCAAAAAATCTGCGCCAGAAAAACTTGCGGAAGCGAAGATAAAAAAAATTCTGGCGATAAATTCGCGGGTAAAGTTTAGCAAAAATCAGTTAAAATTTATTGAGGTGATTGCGACCTACAACCTTGCTAGCCGAGGCCTGGTGTTGCGAGCTTTTATTGGGATTTTAAATTCAGACAAAACAAAAAAATTGTCGAAAGGTCTCGAACAAAAAATTGAACCAGAAAAATTTTCTCTAAGAAAATTATTGCCAAAGCAGCGCGAAATTTTTGATGAACTCGCAACCTTGAGCTCGTCTAAGGGGGTTAGTCTTATTGATGGCGTTACTGGCTCAGGAAAAACCGAAATTTATTTTGCGCTAATTGCGAGAATTCTTAAGCAAAATCCGGAAGCGCAGATTCTAATTCTTCTTCCCGAGATCGCTCTCACCTCGCAATTACTGCTTCGCTTCGAAGAACAATTTAAATTCAAGCCAGCACTTTGGCATTCAAAAATTTCGCAAAAAGAGAGAAGAGAAATTTTTTACGGCGTTGTTGAGGGGTCGGTTAAGGTCTTAATTGGCGCGCGCTCAGCCCTTCTTCTGCCTTTCAAGAATTTGCAACTAATCGTTGTTGATGAAGAGCATGATTCATCTTTTAAACAAGAAGATGTTTTTAATTTTCATGCGCGCGACATGGCGATCGTCAAAGCTAATTTAGAAAAATTTCCGGTGATTTTATCTTCGGCAACGCCAGCGCTTGAGACTTACTCAAACGCGGTTTTGGGCAAGTATCAGCATTTTATTTTAGAACAAAAATTTGGCGCAAAAAATGAAATCGAATTAATCGATTTGCGGCGAGAAAAATTGCCGAGTGGTCAATTTCTTTCGCAAAAATTACGCGCAGAAATTACGCAAAATTTGATGCAAAAAAAGCAGACGATGCTTTTTTTAAATCGTCGCGGATACGCGCCAGTAACGCTTTGTAAGACTTGCGGGAAGAAGTATGATTGCTCGGATTGCGATTTTCATCTTGTGCTGCACAAGTCAAAAAATCAGCTCATCTGTCATCATTGCGGTCATCACGAAAGGCCGACAATAGAGTGTAAATTTTGTGGCGAGAAAGATAGTTTGATCGGTCTTGGCGCCGGGGTTGAGAAGCTCGCGGAGGAGGTAAGAAATAGTTTTCCTGAAGCACGAATTGCTTTGGTTACGAGTGACAATGTAACAAGTTTTTCTGATGTTGACGAATTGGTTGAAAAAATTTTAGGTCGCGAAATTGATGTAATTATCGGAACACAGATGGTCACAAAAGGTCACGATTTTCCTGACCTCACTCTTGTCGGAATCATCGACGCTGATGGCCTGCTTTATTCTTCTGAGCTACGCGCGCTTGAAAAAGCCTATCAAATTTTAACGCAAGTAATCGGTCGCGCTGGCAGAAGAAGTGAGCAAGGAAGAGTGATGATTCAAACTTATAATCCAGAGAATTTCTTATTTGGTCAGCTGTTAAAAAATGACAAAAAATCTTTTTACGATTTTGAAATAAAGAATCGTCAAAACCTTGAACTCCCGCCATTTGCAAGGATGGCCAAGTTTGAAGTAAGTTCTTTTGTTGAAAGCGAAGCGAAAAATTTTGCTAAAAAATTAATCAAAAATTTTCCGGCGAGCGAAAAAATTGAAATCTTTGGACCGGCGCCAGCGCCACTTCAACGCTTAAAAAATCGTCACCACTTTTTAGTAAATTTAAAAACTGAGCGTAAAATTAATTTGCAGAAATTAATTTCTGACGTGATTTTAAGCATTGAAATTCCTAATTCGATTCGAATGCGAATCGATATTGACCCTCTGTAAAAATGAAAATTTTCCAAATTCTTTTTCTGATTTTTTTATCAGCAAATGCCGCAGCGCAAGATATAAACACATCTGCTTTGAATTCAGTGGTGCAACAGATTGTAACCGGATCTGGCCCGGTGAGCAGAGAAGAATATAACAAATTTTGGCAGCAGTTCGGACTAACTAAAGCCGAAGATAAAGCTCAGCTGATTGATGTTATGAAACAAAGATTTGTTCTGGCTCAGGAATATCAAAGAGAAGTTTGGCTTTGCGCAGAGCAAGCCTGGAATTCGCATACTGTTCCAAGATGCGAAAGAGTGGAAAATAAATTAAATTTACTGCGCGCGGAAATGAAAAAAAGCGACTCTGAATTTGCGCTCACTCCGATGACAGATTATTCTGATAAGTTGTTGAATGCCGCGGCAAAACGCACTTCGATCCAAAATCCAAATGGCGATGGAGAGGTGCAAGTAACCCTTGAGATGATTAAGTCGACAAGAGATGGTTTAGATAAAATGTTGGTGAGATTATCGCAGGTTTTACGGCCGAATTACTAGTTAGGTTAGCACTCAGAAATGATGTGGCAGATCTTAATTGGGGGTTGAGACCAACATTTCAGCGGTCCAAAAAATTCTTCTAAAAAGCCTCATTAAGAATAAAGGCAATTATTTGAGCCAGCATTCCGCTTTTGATAAGAAAATTGATCGATTTTGAAGTATCAGAAAAAAGCGAGAATTGTTTGCGAATTTTAGCGATCTCGGCTGACAAAAAATCAAATCTTTAACATTTGAAACGCCATTATTCCTAAAACAATCGACCCCAACAAAGTAACAATTGGGCCAGATTTTTTGGAAAGTTTTCTGGCTAAATAAAGACCAGCAATCGTTGAAATAAACGCCCAAAACCCAATTGAGATAATGTAGGAAAGGATGGGTTTTTCTGCTACGCCCAATCCTATTCCAACCCCAAAGGCATCTAGACTTGTTGCAAAAGAGACGATTAAAACTTTGGTGAAGCTGTGAAAATCCAATTTTTCTATTTTTGCCTCTTTGCTAAGCAAATCACTAACACCTTCGTAAGCCATGTGAAGAGCAACCCCGGCAAGCAGTGCAAATGCAATCCAATGGTCAATCGATTTCAACTTGCTAATCAAGTGTGCTCCCGCCATTGCA
>CAIQBQ010000026.1 GCA_903870105.1 uncultured Alphaproteobacteria bacterium
ATGCTGAAAAAAATGAAGAAATTTTCTGAGTGAAAAATGGCGTAGAGCGCAAGAGGAATCATGATCAATGAGCTGATCACGCGTTGTTTTGTATTTTCGCGCGGCTCAAGGAAATGAACGTGAGAGATCAATTTATTTAGAATGCGCAGTGGAGTTTTTTTGAATTTACCGTTTACCATATTTCCTCTCTCTTTTGTTAAAACTTTGAATAGCGGTGAGCAGATTTTTTTTATCAAAATCTGGCCAGTAGGTTTCGGTGAAGTAGAGTTCGCTGTAAGCAATTTGCCACAATAAAAAATTACTCACACGCAAATCTCCCGCGGTTCTGATTAGTAAATCTGGGTCGGGAATTTCTGGGTGATAAAGATTTTTGCTAATTAATTCTTCGTTAATTTCTTTAGCGGGAATTTTTTGTTCAGTAATTTTTTTAACAGCATCGACGAGTTCTTGTCTAGAGCCGTAAGAGAAGGCAACGTTTAGAGTTAGGGCTTTATTGTCTTTGGTAATTTCTTCGATTTCGATGATTTTTTTCTTAGTTGAGTCAGCGAGTTTCTGCAAATTTCCAGAAATTAAAATCTTAACACCTTGCTCAATCAGTGGCTTAGTTTCTTTTTCGAGATATTCTTCAAGCAAATTCATGAGGTAATTCACTTCTTCTTGCGGGCGATCCCAATTTTCAGAAGAGAAGGCGTAAATAGTGAGAAATTTTACACCAAGCTCGATGCAATTTTCAGAAATTTTTCGAACATTTTCTGAGCCAGCTTTGTGACCAATTTTTATCGGAAGGTTTTTTTGTTTCGCCCATCTCGCATTACCATCCATGATAATCGCGACATGCTGCGGAATCTTGAGATTAATGATTTTCTCTTTGTTTTTTTTGCGAGAAAAAAACATTAAACCTTCATCAAATCCTTTTCTTTAACAACTACAGCTTCATCAGTTTTTTTCACGAATTCATCGGTAGTTTTTTGAATGATTTCAGTGAGAGAGTGAATTTGATCTTTGCCGACTTCTTTTTCATGTTTTTTAAAATCGTCGATAATGTCGCGGCGAATATTGCGCAGAGCGACTTTTTTATCCTCACCATATTTTTTGGCGAGTTTGGATAAATCGCGGCGGCGCTCTTCGCTCAATTTTGGAATGGAGATTCGCATAGTTGTGCCGTCGATCATTGGGTTGAAACCAAGATTGGCATTGATGATTGCCTTTTCTGCTGCCTTTAAATTTTCGCGATCCCAAATCTGAACAGCGAGCATTGTTGCTTCGGGAACTGATATTGAACCAATTTGGGTTATTGGCATTAATTGGCCGTAAACTTCGACGCGAATAGTATCTAATAAATTTGGATGGGCGCGGCCGGTTGAAATTGAATCAAGATCGCGCTTAAGAGAAGTCATTGTGTCTTCCATTTTTTGACGCGCTTTTTCGACTAATTGGTTAAGCATATTAATTGATAATTGTGAATTTTCCGGATCCTTGAACAACTTGCTGCAAGGCGTTTTCTTCTTTGATCGAGAAAACAATGATCGGAAGTTTGTTATCTTTGGCGAGAGCTATTGCGGTTTGATCCATGACGCGAAGATCTTGTTTGATCACGTCGATATATTTTATTTTATCGTAGCGAATTGCGGTTTTATCAATTTTTGGATCAGCAGAATAAACACCATCAACTTGCGTTCCTTTAAAAATTCCATCACAGCCCATTTCAACGGCGCGTAGGATTGCAGCAGTGTCGGTGGTAAAAAATGGATTTCCAGTTCCAGCAGAAAAAATTACGATTCGGCCTTTTTCTAAGTGACGAGCGGCTCTTCTTTTTACGTAAGGTTCACAAACGCTATTCATGGTAATTGCCGAAAGCATGCGAGTTTCAATGCCATTTATTTCAAGAGCGCTTTGAAGTGCCAGGCCGTTAATGCAGGTGGCGAGCATGCCCATGTAATCTGCCGTCACTCTTTCCATTCCCTCTGCCGCTTGAGAAACACCGCGGAAAATATTTCCTCCGCCAACAACAACAGCAATTTCGCAGCCCAATTTATGAGCGGAAATTATTTGGTGACAAATCTTTTTGATCGCTTGCGGATCATGTCCGAAAGCCCGCTCACCCATCAATGCCTCGCCAGAGACTTTAAAGAGAATTCTTTTAAATTTTAGAGCGGACTTGTCGGGCATAAAATTTATTTTGTCATTGATGCTACTTCTGCAGCGAAATCATTTTCTTTTTTTTCAATTCCGTCGCCAAGCACGAATAGCTTGAATCCGCTGACTTTAGTTGCACCATTTTCTTTGCCGAACTTGGCAAGCAAGTCTTTGATTTTCAATTTGTCGTCCATAACAAAAAGCTGTTCCAAAAAGACAACTTCTTCGTAATATTTTCTGATGCGACCTTCGATCATTTTGTCGATGATGCTTTCAGGTTTGCCAGAAGCACGAGCTTGGTCTTTCAAAACTTCAGTTTCACGGGCAAGTCTTGTTGGATCTACCGCTTCTATTTCAAGAGCTTCTGGTTTTGCAGCGGCGATGTGCATTGCTAATTGCTTGCCGAACTCAAGTAATTTTTCTTCGCTAGCAGGTGATTCAAGGGCTACAAGCACAGCGATTTTACCCATGTTTGGAGCTGTTGCATTGTGAACATAACTCACAACTAAACCTTGAGAAACCTCAAGAGAAGCTATGCGACGAAGGTTAATGTTTTCACCAATTACGCTGATTTGTTGTTTAACTTCTTCATCTTTCTCCGCTTGAAATTTTGCAATATCATCGCCGAAAGAAAGAGCTTCAGCAGCAAATTTCGTTACTAAATCTTGGAATTTTTGGTTGCGGGCAACGAAGTCAGTTTCAGAATTTACTTCGATTATCGAAGCTTTTTTGCCAAGCACATTTACTGCAACTGCGCCTTCAGAAGTAACGCGTCCACTTTTTTTAGCTGCAGAAGAAAGACCTTTTTTACGAAGCCAATCTATTGCTTCTTCGACGTTGTCGCTAGTTGCTGCAAGAGCTTTGTTGCAATCAGCGATTCCGCATCCCGTGGTGTCGCGTAGTTTTTTAATAAGAGCTAAGTCTGCCATATTTTTTAGAATTTATTGTGAGGAGGGGTGTCGCCCTGAGTTTGTCGAAGGGCGTTGTGAGTCATGCTTAAGCACATGACTCACAGTGAATTATTTTTTCACTACAGGTTTTTTTGCTGCTGGTTTTTTGGTAAATACTTTTACGTCAGATTTTTCAGAAGGTTTTTCTGATTTTTTTTCTGAGAATTTTCTTTCTGGTTTTCTATCAGATCTGTCTTCTTTTTTAAATTCTTTTCTAGCTGGCTTTCTTTCTTCGAATTTAGCTGGAGCAGCTGGTCTCTTCAATTCAGCGATATTGCTATCTTCTAATTTACTGATGTCGATACCAGATTGAACCATGTTTGCTTTGATTCCAGCGATTGCTGCATCAGAGATTAAGCGACAGTAAAGTTTGATCGATTTCGCAGAATCATCATTTCCTGGAATTGGAAAAGTAACGCCATCTGGGTTACAGTTAGAATCAAGAATCGCCATGATCGGAATGCCAAGCTTGGTGGCTTCAGCAAAAGCAAGTGACTCTTTGTGAGTATCAATAAGAAAAACCAAATCAGGGTATCCGCCCATGTTTTTGATGCCGCCCAAAGTTTGTTCAAGTTTTGTTTTTTGTCTTTCAAGAACAAGCTTCTCTTTTTTATTATAGCCGAATTCGGTGTCAGCAAGTTGCTCTTCGATTTTTTTCAAAGCTTTGATTGATTGAGAAACTGTTTTCCAGTTAGTCAACATTCCTCCTAGCCAGCGTTGGTTAACGTAATATTGTCCACATCTTTTTGCTGCTTCTGCAACTGGCTCAACACCTTGTTTCTTGGTGGCAACGAAAAGAATACGTCCGTTATTTTTAGCGATTTCTTTAACTGTTTTTAATGCGTTGTGAAGAAGAGCGGCGGTCTTGTTTAGGTCGATTATCGTGATTCCGTTACGGCTGCCAAAAATGTATTTTTCCATTTTTGGATTACGGCGCATGGTCTTGTGACCGAAGTGAACACCAGCTTCGAGAAGTTGACGAATAGTAAAGTTTGGAAGTTCTGTAGACATGATATTTATTTTGGTTATTTACCAAATAGCAGCAAACCAGGACAAGCCCAGCACCAACGCGCCGCTATTTGTGACAGTTAAGGATAAACATTTGAAGAGCTCAAATGCGGGCGCGCCTTCTAAGAGGCGAAAAAAAAGATGCAAGCTGTCCATCAATTTAATTCCTTTTCAATCAATTATTTACCTCTTGGTGAATACTAAAGCAGAAGCGAAGGCTGAAAGATGTTTTAGAAATCGCTTCGTAAAATTATTGCTAAACCAGAAAGGCTTAATCTACTTGAATTTAACGCCATTTTTGCAGGATTTTTTGACAGCTTTTTTCTAGAGCATTACCGAATTGGGCTTTTTGAATTTTAACTTATTATTCAGCGGCTTTCTTTCTTGATAATGCTTCAAGCCACTAAGGCAA
>CAIQBQ010000027.1 GCA_903870105.1 uncultured Alphaproteobacteria bacterium
AAGTTGCAGCCATTTTTGCGCATTTCTTCTAAGACGTAACGATCGCCAACTTGCGCACGAATTGTGGAAACTCCGATGTAATTCAAATAATTTTCGAGCGCCAAATTCGACATTTGGGTGATAACGACAGTGTCAGATTTGAGGTTTCCGCTATCATGTAATTTTTCGGCGATTAGGGCGATTAGTTGATCTCCATCAATGGCGCGACCTTTTTCATCAACAATCAAAAGACGATCGGCATCACCGTCTAAGGCAATTCCGATGTCGGCTTTTTCTTCGAGAACTTTTAGGCGCAAGGCTTCGGGATGAGTTGAGCCACATTTTTCGTTGATGTTAAAACCATTTGGTTCGATTCCGATCGCTACGACTTCTGCGCCAAGTTCCCAGAAAATTTTTGGCGCGATATTGTAAGCGGCCCCATTGGCGCAATCGACGACAATCTTGAGACCTGTTAGGCTTTTATCTTTTGGGAAAGAATTTTTAACGAATTCAATGTAGCGATTTGAAGCATCGTCGAGCCTTTTTACGCGGCCAAGATTTTCGGGTTTAGCAAGGAATCGCGTGACGTCGCCATCGATTAATGCTTCTATTTCTTTTTCTAATTCATCGCTGAGTTTGCGGCCATCACGCGTGAAAATTTTAATACCATTATCGTGGTAAGGATTATGCGAGGCAGAAATCATAATACCAATATCGGCACGGATTGAGCGGGTTAGCATTGACACTGCCGGAGTTGGAACGGGACCAACTAAAAACACATCCATGCCAACAGCTGCAAGGCCAGCAGTTAGTGCTGGTTCGATAACGTAACCAGAAAGTCTAGTATCTTTTCCAATCACCACGCGATGACGATGATCGCCATCAGTAAACTTTGCACCCACGGCCATACCAACTTTAAGTGCGATTTCCGCAGTCATTGGAAATTTATTTGCTGTGCCGCGAATGCCATCAGTGCCAAAGTATTTTTTCATTTTTCCTTTTTTGGTTGGTCCTTTTTGAAAAACAGAGAGAAGTCACGAAGTAGCGGAAGTTGATTTTGGCGAAGTGAGCACAAAGTTCATGCCGCCAAAATTCTCCGTCAAGCTTTGCGTACTGCCGCTTTTTAAAGCAATCTTCCTGCAATGTCTTTTCTACAAAACCCTTCTTTCCAATTAATTTTCGCGATAGCTTTGTAAGCCTTGTCACGAGCGGTTGTAAAGGATGTTGCTTCAGCGACGATGTTTAGAACGCGGCCGCCATTTGCAAGGATTTTGCCATCTTTTTTTATTGTTCCGGCGTGAAGAATTTTGGCTTCGGTGATAAGATCTAAGTTTTTAATTTCTGTGCCTTTTTCGTAATTTTCTGGATAGCCATTTGCGCACATCACCACGCAAACTAATTTTTTTTCTTCATCGAATTCGACCTTGATTTCACTAAGCCTGCCATCAATTGCCGCTTCGATTAAATCAATAAAATCAGTTTTAATTCTTGGTAAAATTACCTGAGTTTCTGGATCACCAAAACGCACATTATATTCTAAAAGTTTTGCCAAGGGTTTTAGCAAGGGTTTTACCAAGGGCTTCAAGGTATCTTTGCTGATCATCAGACCAGCGAATAAAATTCCTCGAAACTCAATTCCGTGTAAAGTTGGTCGAATAATTTTTTCGATAATTTCTTCTTCCAATTTTTTATCGATGAAAGGCGAGGGTGCGTAGGTTCCCATGCCGCCGGTGTTGGGACCGGTGTCGCCATCTCCAACTCTTTTGTGATCATGAGCGAAGCCGAGTGGGATGAAATTTTTTCCATCGCAAAGCACAAAATAACTCGCTTCAAAACCATCTAAAAATTCTTCGATGATAATTTTGTTTCCTGCTGCGCCGAATTTTCCAGCAAAGATTTCTTTGATTGTCTCTTCCGCTTCGGAGAAATTTTGTGGAATGATTACGCCCTTACCAGCAGCTAGTCCATCCGTTTTAATAACGCAGGGAAATTTAAATTCCTTAGCAAGTTTTTTAGCGAATTCTATTGCGCTTTTTTCGTCCGTAAAAGTTTCATAAATCGCAGTTGGAACGTTATTATCGACGGCAATTTTCTTCATGAAAATTTTTGAACCCTCGAGCTGCGCGGCATTTTTATTTGGACCAAAAGCGCGAATTCCGGCTTTTTCCAAATCATCAATAAGGCCTGCAACTAAAGGCTGCTCAGGGCCAACGAAAACAAAATCAATTTTATTTTTTTGGCAGAAATCAATAATTTTTTGATGTTCATCAATCTTGATTTCATCGACTATTTCTGCGATTTCGCTGATTCCAGCATTTCCAGGTAAGCAAAAAATTTTCTCAAGTTTAGGTGATTTTTTAAATTGCTCGCAAATTGCGTGCTCTCTGCCGCCAGAGCCAATGACTAAGATTTTTTTCATTAATAAAATTTATGATTTTAGAGTGCTGCACATTCTGAAATCTTAAATCATAAATCCAATGACCATCAAAGAACATACCGTCAAATCTTACGATAAAGACTTACAATCAATCGCCGGAACTCTCTCTGAAATGGCTGACATGGTTTTGGTTTCAATCGACATGGTTGCAGAAATGATCACGAGTCATCACCCAGAATTTTTAGAAAAAATTACTGCGCATGATTACAAAATTAACTCACTTGATTTGTTAGTTGAAAGAAAAGTAACGGCAATGCTGGCAATGCGTCAGCCAATGGCCGTTGATTTGCGCTTCATTGTTTCTGCTTTGAAAGTTTCTTCAAATTTGGAGCGGGTTGGAGATCAAGCGAAGGGAATAATTAAGAAGATCAATCGTATCGGTTTTGAGTCGGTTGAAGGTGTCGTGAAGAAATCTTTGTTCGAAATGATTCTACTCTCAAAGCAAATGGTCTTTGACTCGGTCCTCGCTTTTAACGATCAAAATATTCAGAAAGCCAACGAGGTTTTGAAGAAAGATGACGAGATTGATAATATTTACACCCGCCTTTTTGGTATTTTACAGCCGGGGAATTTTACCAAAGAACAGCTCGAAAAAATTATTAATATCATGTTCATTGCTAAAAGTTTTGAGCGCCTGGCTGATCATTCTACTAATATTGCTGAGATCACTAAATACGTGGTTACCGGTGAGACAAAGTAAATTAATTTAAGTCGCAAATCTTTACTCGTAATTCCCATTTTTGCGGGAATGGCGTGTAAAAATCGCAAAAAATAAAAATATGCAAACACGCGAAGAGAAAAAAGATTCGGGGCAAATTGCCAAGAAAGATAATAAGGACTTACAGGGCTTTGCACAAAATTTTCCTAAAGAAAAAATGGAGCGTAAGCCAGATTGGATCCGCGTGAAAGCCCCGCAATCAAAGGGTTATTACGAAACCAAAGAGTTACTAAATTCAAAAAAACTTCACACTGTTTGTGAAGAAGCTGCTTGTCCTAATATCGGTGAATGCTGGGCGCAGAAGCATGCGACGGTAATGATTTTGGGATCAGTTTGTACTCGCGCTTGTTCATTTTGTAATATCGAAACTGGTCGTCCTGACGCAGTAAATCCGCATGAGCCAGAGAATGTTGGTGATGTTGCGCAGGTTTCTGGATTGAAGCATATTGTGATTACCTCTGTTGATCGCGATGACCTTGCTGACGGCGGCGCGGATCAATTTGTGAAATGTATTGAGGCAGTGCGTCGCAAGTCTCCAGGCACTACGATTGAAATTTTAACTCCGGATTTCTTACGCAAAGAAGGTGCGATGGAAAAAGTTGTCGCTGCCAAGCCTGATGTTTTTAATCACAATATCGAAACTGTTCCAGGCCTTTACGCCATGATCCGTCCGGGTGCACGCTATTTCCATTCCCTTCATCTTTTGAAGCGCGTGAAGGAAATCGATCCAACAATGTTCACAAAATCAGGCTTGATGGTTGGTCTTGGTGAAACGAAGGAACAAGTTTTGCAAGTCATGGACGACATGCGCTGTGCTGATATCGATTTTTTGACGATCGGCCAATATCTTCGCCCGACTTTGCGCCATGCTCCAGTAGATCGCTACGTTCATCCCGATGAATTCGAGCTCTACAAAAAAATGGCTTACAGCAAGGGATTTTTGATGGTTTCTGCGAGCCCACTTACTCGTTCATCTTACCATGCCGGAGATGATTTTGCAAAAATGCGCGAGGAGAGAATTAAAAAATTAAACAAATAAATTTACTCTTCGTTTTTACTGTAATTGCAAGTTCTGTGTGATCTGAAAACTCAACTTAATCGACCATTCCATTAGTGAATCTCTGATTAAAGTTGAGCTGGTAGTGATGGCGATACTTTAAAAATCGATTCAGTGAAGAATGTTTTTCTGCTTTAAAAGCTTAAAAAGCTGAGAGATTTAGGGACTAACTCTTAAAAATTTCTCTTCCCAATTTTTGTAAAGTTTCTGCCAAATTTTGATCAGAAATTTTTTCTATTTTTTCTTGTAAATTCTTTTCTTGAGCGGCTGGAAGCTTGATCTCAGTGATTTTGTTGTTGTCGATATTTCTCGGCTCTTGCTTAATGCTGATTTTTGCCACCGATTTAAATCCATATAAAACCGCGAT
The DNA here is from genome assembly GCA_903870105.1 of uncultured Alphaproteobacteria bacterium. GTDB lineage: Bacteria > Pseudomonadota > Alphaproteobacteria > Rickettsiales > UBA1997 > UBA2645. Next base: position 4,559 of record CAIQBQ010000027.1, read on the forward strand.
TCTCTCAAGAATAATTTCTGAATTACTTTCTAAAAAAAATCCTACCGACGAGTTGTAAACCGCAATTGTAAGTGTTGCAGTTTTTTCTGAACCGGGGGATTTTGTTCCGAACTTGATTGATCGCGGATAGCAAAGTTTTTCGTATTTTTTTCCAATAACATCTGACCAGTTTTTAGTAAGATTATTGATCAAAATAAATTCTTTCTTACTGCCTGCAAAAAGTGGCTTAAGCAGATCGGCGAATTTTTGTTCTAACGGTTGCAATCCAAAGGAAGTCCTCTTCATGAAAAATTTTTTTCTTATTTTTTTCGCATTCATTTTTTCCTGCAAAGCTGAGTGGAGCTACGAATCTCCAGAAGCTTGGGGCGATCGCGATGAGAATAAATTCTGCAAAATCGGCTACAATCAATCGCCGATTAATATCCAAGATAAGTTCATCGAAAGCGATTTAAAATTTTCTTACCAAATTTCTGACGCTGAGAAAGAGAAAAAAAATTACGTCCAAAATATTAATTTTGATGGCGAGAATTTTTTGTTACGCGGCAAGAAAAAATATTGGTTACACTCAATTGTCTTTCATCATCCAAGCGAGCATTTTATTGATGGCAATCAGCATTCTTTAGAGATGCAACTTTATCACAAAAGTGAAGATGAGCAGAGTTTAGTCGTTGCAGTTTTGCTTGAAGTTGGTGACGAAAATTCTGATTTCAAAAACTTAATAAATTTCCTCGTAAGCGAGAAAAGTGAGGAAAGAATTAATCCAAAAGAATTCATTAAAGCAAATGACAAAGTATTTTTTTATGATGGCTCACTCACTACTCCTCCATGTAAAGAAGGGGTTAAGTGGTATGTGATGAAAACGCCGGCAAAAATTTCAAAAGAACAAATGAGCGCAATCATCAAATCGGCAATTTTTGCTAAATCTAACTCCAGACCGCTTCAGGTATTTCATCCGGAAAAATATTAAAAATTTCTCCGCTGATCGAGATGAGATGCCATTTGAGATAACCCGAATACGCCGGTTGAGAGAAGTCGAAACCAAGTCAACAGCTAGATACTTGGTTTCGACTTCGCTCAACCGGCGTATTCGAGTTCCCTCAACCGGCGTATTCGAGTTCCCTCAACCGGCGTATTCGAGTTCGCTCAACCAGCGTATTCGAGTTCGCTCAACCAGCGTATTCGAGTTCCCTCAACCGGCGTATTCGGGTTATCTCAAATGGCATATTCGACTGACAGAAAAATTATAAAATCAATGACTCTCAACTCTCCGCAACTCGAAGCCGTTAATACAACCGATGGACCTTTACTAGTCCTTGCTGGAGCTGGAACTGGCAAGACAAAAGTTTTGACTTCTCGCGTCATCAATATCGTAAATTCTGGACTCGCTTCGCCTTATCAAATCCTTGCCGTAACCTTCACTAATAAGGCCGCAGCGGAAATGAAAAAACGAATTAGCGAAGTGATTGGTGATCAAGCGAATAATCTTTGGATGGGAACTTTTCACGGGGTTGCGGCGCGTATTTTGCGTCGTCATCCCGAGATCGTCGGGTTACGCCAAGACTTCACCATCATTGACGATGACGATCAAACCCGCCTGCTCAAAACCATTCTCGGCGACTTCAATATCGACATCAAACAATTCGCGCCGAAGGTTTATTTGAATCGTATTTCGCGTTTGAAGGATAAAGCGGTGAGCCCATCAACCCTTGAATCTGCTGGCTTTGAAGTTGGTCTGCCAAAACTTAAAGAAGTTTATTCGATGTATCAATCTCGCCTCAAAGCGATGAATGCGACGGATTTTGGCGATCTACTTTCACATAATCTCGAAATCTTCCGCGCCGCGCCGGACGTGGTTGCTTACTACAAAGATAAATTTCGCTACATTCTCGTCGACGAATATCAAGACACTAATAATGCTCAATATCAGTGGCTTCTCAACCTTACGAATGAGCAAAATAATATTTGCTGTGTCGGTGATGACGATCAATCGATCTACGGCTGGCGAGGTGCGAACATCGCTAACATCCTTCGTTTCGAAAAAGATTTTACGAATGCGAAAGTGATTCGCCTCGAACAAAATTATCGCTCAACCTCAAATATTTTGAAGGCAGCAGATTCAGTAATTTCTAACAATAAAGAACGTCACGGCAAGACGCTTTGGACCGACAAAGGGCAGGGCGAGAAGATTAAATTATTAACATTTCCCGATGACCGCATGGAAGCTTCTGCGGTTTCACAGGCAGTTCGTGCGAATAAATATAAACTCTCTGAAACCGCGGTTCTCGTGCGTGCGGGCTATCAGACTCGTCCTTTTGAAGAATCATTTATTCACAATTCAATTCCTTACAAAGTCATTGGCGGCATGAAATTTTATGAGCGGATGGAAGTGCGCGACGCCATCGCTTACTTAAGAATTTGTGCAAATCCTGACGATGATTTGGCGCTTGCAAGAATTATTAATGTGCCGAAGCGAGGTGTTGGTGATTCAGCAATCGCAAGTCTTCGTGAACAATCGAAACAAGAAGGAATTTCACTTTTTTTGGCGATTAAAAAATCTGAAGCGCTCAAAGGAAAAGCGCGCGATGGCATAAAAAGCCTGATCGAAATCATTGAAACTACGCAAAGAAAAATTAGCACAGAAAGCCTCTCTGAGGTGGCTAAATATGTTCTAACCGCCTCTGGTTATCTCTCGATGTGGAAATTAGAAAACACTCTCGAGTCGCAAGGGCGCGTGGAAAATATTGAAGAATTTATCAGTAGTCTCGGCGATTTTTCGACGATGGTTGAGTTTTTAGAATATGCTTCCCTCATCGAAGCGCGTGACGATAAAAATCTTCAAGATGCCGTCAGTGTAATGACAGTGCATGCTGCCAAAGGCTTGGAATTTGATTTAGTCTTCGTTCCTGGTCTTGAAGATGGATTATTTCCAAGCGGAAAATCAATTGAAGAGCGCAATGGCTTAGAAGAAGAAAGGCGCTTGATGTATGTCGCAATCACGCGCGCAAAAAAAGAATTAATTTTGTCGCACGCAAAAAGTCGCTACATCTTTGGCGACGTGCAAATGCAGATGCCGTCTCGTTTCCTGAAGGAATTGCCGCAGGATGAAGTTGAGTCGGAGGAAGTTCATTTCTCATCTTTCAGCCAGCAGAATCATCGCCCGACATCATTCAATCAGCAGTCGTCTCGAGGTAGCTTCATGAGATCCTCGACCGCTTCGCAGCCAAGGATGAGCTCGGGGGGAGGAGCTACTACAACAAAAGACGAAACCATCGGCAAGCGAGTTTTTCACCAAAAATTTGGCTATGGGAAAGTCATCGGCGCAGACGGCCCTAAGCTCGAAATCTTTTTCGAAAAAACTGGGACGAAGACGGTGATGAAAGATTTTGTGACCGCTGCATAGATTTTCTGGATCCCCGCCTGCGCGGGGATGACGTTTTACCTACTAGTCCCGTCACCCCCCACCTGCCGCGAGGATGGCCGGTTACACCTACTCGTCCCGTCACCCCCCACCTGCCGCGTGGATGGCCGGTTACACCTACTCGTCCCGTCATCCCCGCGAAAGCGGGGATCCAGGAAAGTCTCAATGCCTGCCACGGGGTATGACCGTTACACTTACTCGTCCCGTCATCCCCGCGAAGGCGGGGATCCAGGAAAGTCTCAACGTCCCTAATCCAGACTCGTCCTTAATCTAGACTCTTGCAAATTCCCACTTGCAATTTTTTTTAACTTTTAGTTTTTTCCTCGCCTCACTTTTCCACCAACACAACAAACCCACCTTCTTAGATGCTTCACCGCATTTCTAATTCCCTCACTTTAGTATCATTCCTTCTTAGTCAGTTCCTCTCAATTGGATTTGCCTACGCGCAAGATGCTGCATCTTTGCCGATTACCCCTGACGGAACTACCTCAACTTTTGTCACCCAAACTGCCTCCGGCATTGATCAAGTAAACATCGCCGCACCCAACTCCTCAGGGCTTTCACACAATAAATTTGAAAATTACAATGTTAATAGTTCCGGGCAGATTCTTAACAATTTCTCTGGCGCTGCAACCGATGTTACCACAACGCAAATTGGTGGATTAGTTGTCTCTAATTCCAATCTCTCTGCCTCTGGAAGTGCCACGGTAATTCTTAACGAAGTAACCTCCAGCAACATCTCTCAACTTCTCGGCTACGTAGAAATCGCGGGCAGAAGGGCAGACTTAATCATCGCCAACCCGAATGGAATAACCTGCGCTGGCTGCGGCTTCATCAATGTCTCTCGTCTCGGAATCATCGGCGGTAAAAGCGAGTTCGACTCAAATGGGAATTTAGGATTCAACCTCACAGAAACAGCCAACACCCAATTAAACATCCCCATCGTTACAATTTCTGGATTGGGGTTAGACGCTACAACCACAACCTCCGCTGACATTATCGCTTCGGGAGTAAAGTTAATCTCAAGCATCTACGGATCAGAAACAGGCGACTTCACGATTAAAACCGGAGGTGGTAAATATGACTACGTCACAAAACTAATTACTCCAAACTTCTCTTCTTCCTCAGCAATAGTAAGCGACACCCCACTCTTCGCCATCGATGCCTCATCCCTAGCTAAAATCCAATCAGGAAGAATCTTCCTAATCGCCACTAAAGAAGGTTTAGGTGTTAACATGGCCGCAGAAATTCTTGCCGGAAATAAAGTTAAAATCGATGCAAATGGGGATGTTTATTACGCTAACATCACGGCAGGAACTGAGGTTGATCTTAAATCTACGCAGAAGATTGAATCTCTTTCCACCTCTGCAAAAATTACTTCCCCAGCTCTCGCAATTTCTTCTGACGAACTAAATAATCTCGGCTTCCTTACCGCTAACCACTTATCTCTTGCCGCTAACAGCTTAAACAACTCCGGCCTTATTTACGGCGAAGATTTTCTCAACATTTTCGGCACAAACCTAACCAATTCCGGAACGATTTTTTCTCCAGAAGATTACGCGATTATTCTTGGCGGAATGCTGACAAATTCGGGATTGATTTCTTCGACTAACAACCAACAGCTAACGGCTAACAGCCTAACAAATTCCGGAGAGATCTCTGCCAATAATCTTTCAATCACCAGTGCATCATCAATCACTAACTCAAATAAAATTCTCGCGAACGAAGATCTAAAAATCTCCGCAACTAACTTAAGCAATGACTCATCCGGCATCATCTCTTCTTTAGCAAAATCCTTAACTCTAGCACTCGTAAATAATCTAGAAAATTCCGGCGAGTTAAGTTCGGCGATTGATCTTTTGGTAAATAGCCAATCACTAACCAACTCTGGCGCGATTTACTCTGCCAATAAACAACAACTAACCACGAACAGCCTAAATAATTCCGGCACGATTCAATCGAGTGAATCTCTCACCCTGGCCACTGATTATCTCACCAACTCTGGGAATATTTATTTCGATTTACTCGCTGATGGATTAACGGTTAAAGACTTCACCAATTCCGGAAGCATCACCTCAAAC
>CAIQBQ010000028.1 GCA_903870105.1 uncultured Alphaproteobacteria bacterium
AATAGCGGGCTCAACTCGCATTGGAAATTTTGTGCAAATTGGTGGTGGCTCAAATATTTCTGGTCACATTGTGATTAATGACGGTGCAAGAATCGCCGGAATGACCGGCGTAATGCGCGATGTTCCAGCAAAACAAATCATGGCAGGAATTCCAGCGATGCCGATCAAGCAATGGCATCGAGCTAATGCTGCCCTAATGAAGAAAAATTCTAATTAGGCTACTGCATCTCCAGGCCTTAAAAAATATTTTATTTTTTTGCTGAGATTCTTGCTCAATTTTCTTCCCAAAAATTCATCAACCAAAATCACTAAATAAGACGAATTTGTAAGGAAAATTTCGTCGGCATTTTTCAGTGCAGAAATTTTTGCTTTTACTTTTTTGATTTTTAACTCGGGAATTTTCAGCAATCTTTCGCGGACGCATCCAAGTACAATTCCACAGCTTTCGTGAGGTGTATAAATCTGACTATCCTTCACCCAAAAAATATTCGCTGACGAAGTTTCGGCGATAAAATTTTTGTCAGAAAGCATTGCAGAATCAAAAGATTTTTGTTCCTTAGCCTCAATTTTTGCTAAGACGTAAGACATCGCCGACATTGGCTTGAAGGAGATTCCTGGCGTAGAAGTTTTGGCGATTCCTAAGCGAATTTTTTTTGGTAATTCGCGCGCAGGAAAAGTTTCGATGATTACGAGTGACTCACTTTCGTAAGTTGGTAAATATCCAGCGCTACCAATCCCCCGACTAATTGAGATGCGTAAAATTCCATTCTCTGCCGAATTTTTTTTGATTAGTTGGTAAGATTTTTTTTCGAGATCGGAAATTTCTGCAGAAAATTTAAGAAGCTTCAAGGCCCTATGAATCCTTGCTTCGTGAAGATGAAAATCGAAAATCTTGCCGTTAATAATCTTGCAAGTTTCAAAAATTCCGTCGCCAAAAAGAAAGCCGCGTTCATGAATTGAAATCGTAGCTTTTTCTTCTGGGACAAGATTTTGATTTTTGAAAACGTATTTTTTCATTTGATGAAACTGTTGCTGAAGCTCACATTTTTGTTTTCGATCTGGCTCGCAATTTTTGCTGCCGCAGCTCTATTTTACTATTTCCAAGGCCTGCCAAGTTTGGATGATTTGGAGAAAGAAAGTGGTAAACAGATTGTGCAAATCAATTACGCAAATGGCAATCGCATCACTAATCGCAGCGAAATTTATGCGAGTGAAGTGAGTTATTACGAACTACCTCAGCATCTTATTAATGCGGTTGTGGCAACTGAAGATCGGCGTTTTTTTTCGCATCACGGTGTTGATATTTTTGGGGTAGCCAGAGCTTACGTTGCCAATAAAAAAGCAGGTCGAGTGGTGCAGGGTGGTAGTACGGTCACGCAGCAATTAGCAAAAATTTTATTCCTCAGTTCAGATCGAACTCTAAAAAGAAAAATTCAGGAAATGCTTCTTGCTTTGCAGCTTGAGCGGCGTTTTACCAAGGAACAAATTCTAACTTTTTATCTCAATCGCGCTTATTTCGGTGCTGGCAATTACGGCGTTGGCAATGCAGCAAAAAGTTATTTTGGTAAAGACATCTCGCAGCTGAATTTAAGTGAGTCGGCACTTCTTGCGGGCCTATTGAAAGCGCCATCAAAACTTTCGCCAAAAAATAATCGCGAACTCGCCGAGAATAGAACTAACGTGGTTTTGCGCGCTATGATTGATGCCGGATTCTTGGATGAAAAAAATCTGTCGGAGCTTCAGCAAGATCCTCATTACATTACTGATCATGCGCAGAGGCTTTATTTTACTGATTTCGTTTACGAACAGTTGCCGGATTTTTTAGGAAAGAAAGAAAGGAAAGAAAAAATAGTTTCCATCACCACAACTTTGGATGAGGCGTTACAGGCCAAGATGGAAGAGGTTCTGAATGATTTTGTCGGGAAGAATTCTGAGAAGCTTGGTGCGTCAGAAGTTGCTGTTGTTGTAATGAGTAAAAGTGGCGCGGTGCTTGCCATGTCTGGTGGGAAGGATCATCAACAAAGCCAATTCAATCGCGCTGTTTATGCAAAAAGACAGGCGGGATCGGCCTTTAAAACTTTTGTTTATTTGGCCGCTTTTGAAAAGGGCTGGAAATCCGATGACGTGTTTGAGGATAAGAAAATCAACGTTGGAACTTGGTTGCCGGATAACTACAATAGTAAGTTTTTAGGAGAGGTGACTTTGCAGCGCGCATTTTCTGAATCATTGAATTCGATTGCTGTTCAGCTTGCGCGCGACGTTGGAGGAAGCGCGATTATTTCAATAGCTCGTAAGTGCGGCATTAGTTCAAAAATGGATAAAAATGATCCGACGATTTCTTTGGGCACTACCGAAGTAAGTTTATTAGAACTCACGGGAGCCTATGCCACCATTGCTTCAGATGGAGATGCGGTAATTCCTCACGCGATTTCAGAAGTCAGAAATGGGGAAAAACAAGAGCTCTACAAGCATGAATCTTCTGGTCTTGGAGCGGTTGCCTCAGAAAATTCGATCAAAGAAATCAAAAAAGTTTTGCGCGAAGTTGTAAGAAGTGGAACGGGAAAAAATGCCAATGTGGAAGAGAATGTTTTGGGAAAAACTGGAACAAGCCAAAACTTTCGCGATGCCTGGTTTATTGGTTTTGACGATGAATATGTAATCGGAGTTTGGATTGGGAATGATGACAATTCAGCAACATCTAAAATCACCGGAGGATCTCTTCCGGCGCAGCTTTTCGGAGAAATATTAAAAAAAATCTAACCGAAGGATGATTGGATTCGCCCCGCGCATAAGAAATCAATCTTGCTAAAAATTTCGTAGAAATTTTTAAGTCTAATGGTGGGTCTGGGAGGACTTGAACCTCCGACCTCGCACTTATCAGGCGCGCACTCTAACCAACTGAGCTACAGACCCATCAAACAAGGCGGCGCAACCTATTAACGAGTGAGCAAAAGTCAAATATTTTGACTTTGTGTTTGCGACCATGGTTTGAAGCGGTTTGCAATTAGTTAATAGTGTCTAATATTTTGATCAGTGAATTCCTTCTTTAATCAAGATCCTAAATAACATGCCTAGCTTTGACATCGTCTCTAAAATTAACATGCAAGAAATCGACAACGCGATGAATTCCGTGATGCGCGAAATTGGAAATCGCTACGATTTCAAAGGCGCGGTCTTTACTTTGGAGCTTAAAGAAAAAGATAATCTGATTCTGATTACTGCGGATAGCGAATATCGCCTCGAATCAATTCGCGACTCGATGAAAGTTTTTGCAACCAAGCGTGGCGTGGATGCACGAGCTTTTGATTTTCAGAAAGAAGAAAAAGCTGGTGGAAATATGATGCGTCAGGAAGTGAAGTTGCGCAATGGTATCGAACAAGAAATTGCCAAGAAAATCGTTAAGCATGTGAAGGATACAAAGATGAAAGTCCAGGCTTCGATTAAGGCCGATGAAGTGCGCGTTGATGGTAAAAAACGCGATGATTTGCAAGAAGCGATGACCTTGTTGCGCGCTGCTAATTTTGATATTCCGCTGCAATTTATTAACTTCCGCGAGTAGTGAAAATTTTTTTAAACGGCGAAGAAAAAATTCTCGAAACCAAAATGACTATCGAGGAATTGGTAGAGAAATTTGAGCTCGATGTAAAAAAAATTGCGGTGGAGAAAGATTTGGAAATTGTAAATCCAGACCTGTTTTCATCGACTGTAATTGATGAAGGAAGTCGAATTGAGATCGTTCACTTTATCGGCGGAGGCTAATTTTACTGCTCCAGCATTGATGTTGCGAATTTTGCTGCTCCGGCAAATTGGCTTTTTTTGTATTTCATTTTTACTGCATCGCCAAGGCGTAGTATTTCAGCTTTTTTAGCGTCATCAATAACTACCCAAGAAGTTTTTGGATCGATCAAATCAGAAACAGAGCCGGTCGCGATAATGCGGCGCTCAATTTCTACTTCATTAGTAATCGCATTTTCAGATTCATATTGGCCGATCACTTCAAACTTATCATTTTGCTTAATGCCGTCAGCAGAGCCGAGAGAAATTTTGAAGATTGATTTGTTGTCTAAAACGCGCTTTTCCAAGATGTAGCCTTTTTTGGCGAAGAAGTTTTTTATGTCTACTTCGATGTCGTTCATAGCATCTTCTGCGGCCTTGCGCACTAAGCTGTCATCGCGTTTCGCGCCTTCAGCTTTTTTACCGCCAATTTGCAATCCGCCTAGCGACAGACCTCCATCTTGTTGGGTGGTTTCTGAGCGAGATTTTTTTGCAGAGAACTCGATTGATTCAACAACCGAAAGAGCAGGAAGTTCGTAGATTTTAATATTTCCAGCGACGTCAGCAGAGTAGGTGTATTTAGGTGGGATCGAAACCATTTGGCCGCTTTGCGGATTGTAGAAGGTTGAGCCACCGGAATATTTACTGGTGAATCCTGCATTTGAAATGGCGCCAGAAATGGCGTAATCAGCTACGATAGGGCCCTTGTAAGATCCTGTTTTTTTCATTTCGGCGAGCGCTATTTCTTTCTGCAATTTTTCTGCAGCTTTGCGATCAACAATTTCGCCAAGACGATTTTTACTTAAAACATTTTCAACATTATTGGCGAGCGAATCGCCAAGCCCAGTTTGTTTGGCGATTTCATTTTCATTTTGATCAAGAGCAAAAACTACAATCTTTGGTGCCTTACCTTCGAGATTTTCTTTGCTTGGCATGAAATTACTTTTGCTCAAAAATTGTTTTTGATACTCGTTAAAATTTTTAATGGTGGTTGAGCAAGAGTTTAGAATGAGTAGGAGAGCGAGATACTTTAATTTCATGCAATTGTTAATTAATAATTCCGATCACCTTCAAAATTCCTTTGTTGGAAATTTCTTCCTCAAGAGATTTTATCGCTGCTGCGTAAGATTCTTTTTCGCTGATTGATGAGCTGCCAGTTACTTCAATCCTATTGCTTGCGACGATTTTTTCGCCGGAAGTATTTTCAAAATCGATTTGTAATTTCGTCATGTGTGAGCCGTAAATCTCGCCGCTTTTTGCAGAAGATTTAATCTCGATCGTAATTTGATTGGCCCCGCCGCGAGAATTAGAGATTTTTATTTTCTCTTTATTTAGTGCGGTGCGAATAGTTTGAGCAATTTCTTTTGAGGAGTTGATCGCGAAATAAAATTCGATTTTGTCGTTAAGTTGGTTGAATTGATTTTGGAAAAAAGCGATACGACTTAATTTTTCTTTTAAGTTAACAGACTCTCCCGCACCAGCAAGAATACGACTTGAGAGTTCAATTTGTTTTTCAAGATCGAGAATTTTTAACAAGGAAACGCGTTTTTGAATTGGGTTTGCTCCAGTTAAATTTTTCTCTAAGTCAGAAACTTGTTTTTCAGAAAATTCAGTTTTTTCTTTTTGATCGCGAATAAACGGATCGCGCTTTATTTCAATTTCAACAAAAAGCTCTGGTCCTACTTTTTCACTACGCGAAATGCGAAAGTTGGTGAAGTCGATCTTCTCAATATTTTGTTTAACCTTTTGACGCATTTCCTCATTTGTGCCACGAGAATCTTCTTCGATTAGTGAAGTTGATTCCGAAGAAATGCTAACCATCAAGCGCGCTGCAGCATCAGCCAAAGCTGCTTTCGTACTCTCTTCTAAATTTGCTCCGGCAGAAATTCCGTATAAATTTTCAGAATTATTCTGCTTAGGAGAGAGGTACCAAGAGGGCTCTCCGCCCTTTTGGGAAGAGGAGGAGCAGGAGGCAACAAAAAAAATTGTTGCCAAAATTAAGCTACTGATCGAGTTCTTTGAATGCATCTTTGCTGTTGCTGTCGCTAGCGTTAATACGGCTCGAAGCAGCGCCAGCTTTGGCGCTGACTTTAGCTTCTTCGCTTGCCCAATTGCTGCAAGCGGTGAGTGAAGTTAGGGTGAAAAGTAGAATTAAACTTTTCATTATTGAGCAGTTTTTTCGTTAGCTACGGGCTTGCTTCCTCTTTCTGTTTCAAGCTCAGAGAAAAGCTCTTTTGAGGCTTCTTGGGTTTTTGCAATGTTCTCGCGAGCCATGTTTGATTTAGCCAATTGCGCAGAAAAAGATTTTTGGCTATTGGCCAAGAACTTGCTGTAATCTTCGTTGCTAAGAAGCATGTGAACGTAAAGCGTGCCATCTTCAGATTTGAAAATGTTGATTCTCTTCACGCCAGAAAGTGGGAGATTTTTTACCACTTCTTTACTTGCTTGAGCAAAGAATTCTTCAACATCATCTGCGCCATTTACATTGGCTGAGCGCATTGAGTCTTTAGTGATACGAGAAATTTCTGATTGAATTGTTGCGGCGATATTTGCCTTGGCATCTAGCTCAGCTTTTGGAATTTGAAATTTAATTCCGCCTTTTGAGGGGTTTGCGATACCAACTCCGGCAATGCCATTTGGAACTGCGGGATCAAGGACCCAGGCTGGCAAATCTTTTAAATCTCCACTATTAGCTTTGATGTTTTTGTCGTCTTTCTTTGCACAAGCAGAAGAAAAAATTAATGCAGCAATTGAGGAGATGAGAAGAATTTTATTTTTCATAATTTTTGAAATGTTAATTAGTGGACAGATTCGAGAGTTGTTTTGCTGAAAAAAAATTCAAGAGAGAAATTGCTCTTCATCATTAATCCTAAGGGCCTCAATAATCTCACCAATAAGACTTCCGAAATTATCAACATTTGCGATATCGAAATGAAAAATTGGTTAAAAACTTTCTTTTTGGTAAATGAGCAATATTCCAATTGCGAGACAGATAAGGGCGATTAGCCAAGTTGCTGCGAAAATTGGAATTAGCCCGGAAGCGCCGAGAGCGTTTATGATGCTTGAAGTTATGTAAAGAACCAGGCCAAGAACGATTCCGCAAAGAATCAGAAAAATTGAGTTCTGACTGCGAATGTGATTAAGACTGAAATAGCAGGCGATCAAACTCATAGCTGCGAAAAGTAAGGGCTTGGTGAGCAGCGAATGAAAATAAATTATAAATTTTGTTGGTGAAAAGCCCGAGGAAGCAAGATCTCGAATCAATTTAGGTAAATCAAAAAGTGAAAATATTTTTACGCTTTGAAAATTATTCACAACTTTTTGAATAACAAAATCTGCTTCTAAATCAGTTGGAATCGAGATGGTATTAAGATTTTTGTTTAAAGATTTTTCGTCGTTAATGACGGATTCGCCTAGCAACCAAAAACCTTTTTTGAGAAACATTTTTTTGGTATCGATTTTTTTATAGAACTCACCTTCTTTGCTGAAGAACCAAATCGTTACGTCGTCAAATTCTAGATCCTCCTGATAAATTTTTTTAGTTAGAATCACCAATTCTTCCCCAGGTTTTTCCAGATTATTCTGTTTAAGCCAGACTCCTCCTTGTGGCAAAGTTACTTCGCGCAGTTCTTTGCGAACATATTTACTCTCAAGACTATGAAATTGCCGGCCCATTTTTATCGAAAGCAAATCAAGAACCGTAACCCAGAAAATACCAAGAACCATTGCCGAAAGAGCTACTGGGCGAACAATTTGCCATAAAGAAAATCCGCTAATGCGAATGATTGTAATCTCGCTGCGTGACGAAAGTGTAAAAAATGTAACAATGCTTGCGACCAATACTAGTGAAGACACAACGTCATTCAGGAAGTCGGGAATTTGTAAAAAGGCCAGTAAGAAGCTGATATATAATGGACTTTCGCTTTCGCTCATTTTTTTCATCGTTTCCATGAAGTTAATGAAAAAAATTATCAGCGAAAATCCGCAGGAGACCTGCAGAAATTTGATCAGAAAATTTTTGGCGAGGTAGTAATTAATTTTCTTCATTTAGCCGACTCCAAAAGTCTCAAACTGAGCACTGAAAATAAGAGAAAATTCAAGTAAGGCAGGGGCGCAAAATTTATTGAGAGTTCGATTAAGTTGTAGCTCGCAATAGTGAGTCCAAGAAAAATTACCGATGCTATGATTGCCGCAACCGTATTTTTCAAATTGCCATGACGATTGAATTGTCCGCGCATTACAAAAGCTGCGGCTATTAGCGTGAAAGCGATTGGAAGTAGCGGGTAAGTGAAGCGCTGATTTATTTCGACGCGATATTTTGCGCGCTCAAATTCTTGAAGATCTTCGCTGGGATTAAAGAGTTCGTGCAGGTATAGTTCGCCAGTTTTCCAGCGTAAGACCGCATCATTCTTTTGATTTTCAGTTAAATTAAAAACGTAATTGTCGAAGTTGAGAATTTCTGTTTTTTGATCTTGGTAATTAAATCTTTGCACAGTGCCATTTTGCATGTGAAGCAAAGCTGATTTGTCTTCGATGGAAATGCGACCAGACTGAGCAGTAATTGTTGATGAATATTGAGCGTTTCTTTTGTCGTGTAGCAAAATGCCAAGTAGCTCATTATTTTTGTCACGACCACGTGCGTAAATTGTGAGATCTTTTAAGGTTTCAAAAGTTTGTGGATTGAAGGAGAGGTTGGCGTAATTATTTTGGATATTGATGCGAGAAAGCCTTAGCTCTTTGTTGGCGTAAGGCATTAAGTAAAAAGAAATAATGAAGCAAAAAAAAGAAATGATTGTCGCAAGCAAAATTATTGGCTGACAAATTTGTAATTTAGTGAGGCCAGAATTCTTAAAAATAGTGATCTCATTACTGGCTAGCATGCGATTAAAAATAAGCAGGATCGCAGCAAGAATTGAAATGGGCGCGATGAAGATTAGTAGCCAAGGCAGAATCAAAATGAAGAGATAAAAAAATTTACTCAGCGCTACGCCATTTTCGGTAACATATTTTACAAAGCTAATCGCCCGGCTAAACCAGATCAACAAAATCAACACGCTGATAATGGCCGCAAAAGCAAAAGCTGTTTTTCGAAAAAGGTATCGGGAGTATAGTTTCAATTTCTCTCCGCAATAAATTGCTTAATTTCTTCGAGATTATTTTTGATCACAGAAAAATTTTCTTTACGCTTCATTAGGTCTTTCAGGAAGTGAGGCAATGTTGGTTCTGGAGTTTTGGCACTGACTACTGCTTCGGGGAATTTTGCAGGATGAGCGGTGGCCAAGCTGACTACGAATTCATTGTTGTAATTTTTGCTCTCAAAAAATTTGTGAGCGGCATAAACGCCGATAGCGCTATGTGGATCAAGGGTTTCGCCGGTATTTATGAAAATTTCATCGATTATTCTTTTGTTGGTTTCGTCATCGCAAGAAAATGCCTCGAAGTCTTTCTGAATTATTTTCAGAATCTCGTCGGACACTTTTAAAAATCCGGTGCGCTCAAATTCAGCCATTAATTCAGGTAGTTTTTCTTCGGATCTTTGAGTTTTATATGTATCAAAAAGTAGTCGTTCGAAATTGCTTGAGACCTGGATATTCATGCTTGGAGAGATGGTCTCGATCATGGCATCCTTGCGGTAATCATTTTTGGTAAGGAAGCGAACCAGGATATCATTTGAATTGGTGGCGATGATGAGCTTGTTAATTTTTAGGCCCATTCTTTTGGCCAAAGATCCGGCGTAAATATCACCAAAATTTCCGCTTGGAACAGAAAATGAAATTGGCGTCTTGTCGGCTCCAAGTCTGAGTCCGGCGTAAAAATAATAAACAATCTGCGCCATGATTCGGGCAAAATTAATCGAATTTACGGCGATCATTTTTTTGCCAATCAGAAATTCTTGATCGGCGAACATTTTTTTAACAAGAGCCTGGCAATCATCAAAATTTCCTTCGACTGCAAGATTAAAAACATTTTCAGCGGACGTTGTTGTCATCTGTCTTCTTTGCACGGCAGAAACTTTTTCATGCGGATGAAGAATGAAGATTTTTGCATTTGCACAACCTTTACAGCCTTGAATGGCGGCGGATCCGGTATCTCCAGAAGTGGCGCCAATAATTACAATTTTTTCTGATTTCTTGCTCAAAAAATGATCGAGTAAATTTCCTAAAAATTGCAGAGCAAAATCTTTAAAAGCGAGAGTTGGTCCGTGAAAAAGCTCAAGAAGAAAATTATTACGAGATAACTGTTTTAGAGGAGCTATGGCCTGATGGGAAAAATTCTCGTAAGATTTTTTGATAATTTTTTTGTAACTTTCTGAATCAATTTCGTTTTCAACAAAATAGCGAGTTACTTCAAAAAATAACTCTTCGTAGCTGAGTTTTTTGAATTCAGAAATTTTCTTTTCGTCAAATTGCGGTAAAAAATCTGGAACGTATAGACCGCCATCGCTTGCCAATCCCCGGAATACAGCGTCTTCGAATGAAAGAGTCGGTGCGGCAAGTCGGGTCGAAATGAATTTCATTGTTTAAAATTTTGCTCGAGGGAATTTGTTTGGTAAATCAGAAAATTTTTTATGCAATCAATCCAGCCAAGTCAAATTAAGCCAGATTACCTCTATCGAAGCGGTGTAGGCATCATGTTAATCAATCAGGAAAAGAAGATTTTTGTTGGCAAGAGAATCGACAATAATTCTGACGCTTGGCAAATGCCGCAGGGCGGTGCGGATCCAGGCGAAGAAGAAGATGTAGCAATGTTTCGTGAGCTGCACGAAGAGACGGGAATTATTAGTTCGGCAGTTAAAGTTATTAAAAAAAGTTCCGGTCATTTTTACTACAATTTGCCTTACAATTTGCAGAAGAAATTTTGGGGTGGAAAATATTTAGGACAAAAGCAGAGATGGTATTTGGCGCAGTTTAACGGCGATGATTCATTGATTAATCTTCGTAGCGAAACTCCAGAATTTTCGCATTGGAAATGGATTGAAAAAGATCAGCTAATCGGTTCTATTGTCGGTTTTAAGCGCGGTCTTTATCGCGATGTAATCAAAGAATTTTCAGACTGTTTATGAAGCCAGAAATAAATTTTTATCAAGTTGACGAAGACATATCCAAGTCTCTGGCGCCTTTACTTCTCAAGATTTTGAGTGAAAAGAAAAGAGTATTAATCTTTTGTCGTGAACAAGGACAAATTAATGAAATTGACGGAGCTTTGTGGAATTACGGTCGTAATAAATTCATCCCACATGCGACGATTTTCGATAAGGAATTTGAGTTAAAAAGACAGCCAGTTTTACTCAGCAACAAAGAAGAGAATTTGAACCTGGCTGATTATCTAGTTTTTTTAGACGAGCCTTCTGAGACGTTTATTTTCAAGTTCTCACGTGTTTTTTATTTTTTTGAAGAGGGGAATAATTCAGCAAAAGTTAAGCCGACCAAATTCTACAAAAAGGTAGGTGGTAAATGGGTTGTTGGTAATTAATAACGCCATCTCTGTTTTTGCGAGAATGGCGTAAAAATAAGAAGACTATTTGGAAATAAACACTGACTGAATTTTTCTCTCTTCCTTGTCATCGGCGATGATGAATTCGACTAAGCCTCGCCCTTCCTCATTTTGATCTAGAAAATCTTTCGGCAGAGTTACAAAAACTTTAAAAGTTGCCGCCTCATCATGATCAACTGCGAGATTCGCCAAGTCAGCATTTACAACCTTTGCGCTGGCTTCAGGGGGGTATAAAATTTTAAGTGTAAAAGTTTTTCTCTCGTGAGTTTTGTTGACGATTTTTATCGAATAACCGTTGCGAATTGAGCCATCGGAGAGGCGAACAAAAATTGGATTGCGATCAGGAATGGCGCTAACCTCAAGAGTAGGTTTGTAGAGCAAGCTGCGAATCATTATTCCGCAAACCAAAGTTAAAATTGTCGCATAATAAATACTGCGCGGTTTGAGGATTTTAAATTTTTTCTCCGGCTTTGGATCGATCATGTGAGCCATGGTGTCATAGCGAATCAATCCTTTGGGTAGGCCAATTTTTTCCATTACATTGTCGCAGGCATCGACACAGAGTCCGCAGGCGATACATTCCATTTGTAGGCCGTTGCGGATATCGATTCCAGTAGGACAAACGACGACGCATTGTTTGCAATCGATGCAATGTCCTTGATTTTTTGCCACGTTCCCATCCCACTTTCCGCGAGGCTCACCGCGTTTTTCATCGTAAGAAATAATCAAAGTATTTTTGTCAAACATCGCAGATTGAAAACGCGAATAAGGACACATGTAAGTACAAACTTGCTCACGCGCAAAGCCTGCCATTAGGTAGGTTGAGGCGGCAATGCCAAGTATCCAACCCCCAATATTTAGGGTGAGATTTTTGTGCAGTGAAATCGCATCATTGAAATAACAAGCGAACCCATAACCAGTGATTAGCGAGACAATAATCCAACTAAAATGAGTCGCTGTTTTGCGCCAAAATTTTTCGAAATTATTTTTACGATCGAGAATAATTCGAGCGTTACGATCGCCTTGGAATAGCCTTTCGAAGGCCACAAAAATATCGGTCCAAACCGTTTGGAAGCAGGCATAACCGCACCAAATTCTGCCAAAAAGCGAAGTGACAAAAAACAATATTACTGCGGCAATGAGAAGAATTCCGGCTAGGTAATAAATTTCCTGCGGCCAAATTTCGATCCAGAAAAAATATATTTTGCTACCGGGTAGATCAATCAAAATAGCCTGATTTGGAGAACCTTCGCCGCGATCAAAACGAATCAGGGGACTTAGTAAATAAATGCTGAGAAATACTGTGTTTAGAACCGATTTTAAACTACGGAATCGGCCCTTAACGCTTTGGGGATAAAGTCTTTTTCGAGCTGCGAAATACTCTCCTAACATAGTTACTTTCTAAAAAGTTGACAAACAGATAGTCGTTAATAGGTTGCGCGCCCATTTTTGGCGATGATCCATCACATCTTTACAGTTAATCAAGTTTAATTCCATTTTATCCCCAAATGTTTGCAATTATTGAGACCGGCGGAAAACAGTACCGCGTTTCGCCTAACGAAAAAATTATTGTCGAAAAATTAGTCGGCGATGCTGGAGCAAAAATAACTTTGGAAAAAGTTTTGCTAGTTAAGAATGATCAAGGCGAAATCAGCTTCGGAGGTCCTCTAGTCCAGGGTGCGCAGGTTGAAGCCGAAATCGTAAAAACCTTTAAAAACGATAAGGTAATCATCTTCAAAAAAAGAAGAAGACAAAATTCGCGCAGAAAACGCGGACATCGTCAGCAGCAAACTCTGTTGAAAATTCTTTCAATCAAAGCGTAGGTAAACAATGGCAACGAAGAAAGCCGGCGGCAGTTCGAGAAACGGTCGCGATTCAGCGGGTAGAAGACTCGGTGTAAAAAAATACGGTTCAGAAGCTGTGATAGCTGGAAATATCATTGTGCGTCAAAGAGGCACTAAATGGCATCCGGGTAAAAATGTTGGAATCGGAAAAGATCACACAATCTTTGCTAAGATTGCTGGCATTGTGAAATTCGTTAAAAGCGGACATCACAACAGAATCTTTATTGATGTAATACCAGTCTAGCTTTTCAAGAGCCTGAATTGCTGTAAAGAAATTCAGGCTTTTACACATTTCTAATGAAGGCGGAATATCTTTTGCCTTCTTTGACGGAATATAAAAATGGCCAGCATTTAATATGCGGACGTGGCGAAATTGGCAGACGCACTAGACTTAGGATCTAGCGCCTCACGGCATGGGGGTTCAAGTCCCTCCGTCCGCACCATTACTTCTGTTGTTGTAAAGCTCGAGTTGGCTAGAGATTAAGTGATGATTTTGGTTGTGAAAGATGGCATATCCCTCTCAGTTAGGTAAAAACTTTAAAATTCTTTAGCTACTTCAATTACGGCAGAGTTTCTCATTACTCTTTTTGAGTTTGGAATTTGATATCCAGCATAAAGCATAAACTCGCGAGGTAGCGCGTAACTGAAGCCAAAGGCAGACATTCCCAGATCGTGATTACCAGAATACCAGTCGGCCATTAAACTAAGATCCTTGTTTAATTCCTGCTCAAATCCACCAATGAAACAAGTAACATTTCGACCAAAAATTTGCTTAGTGCCATTATTGATCCCGGCGGTGAGTCGCGTTTTGGTTTCTGGAATAACAAAACTTCCTGAGCTGTAAAACCAATGCCCCACTCCTTGCCTTTGCATAGAAATTGGCACTGAAAAGCCAGCTGTTAATTTTGGCTGGTAGGAGTTTTTCATTAATGGTAGCGTAATTTTTGAGCCAAGAGAAATCGTAGCATTATTTGAATTGGGGCTATTTAGATTGAATAGCGTTGCATCAAGTTCGGCGTTATTTCCAAGGCCATATGCGGCATAGTTTGTTGTCCCCCAAAATTTCTTCGGACTATTTGCTCTAACTGATGATTGGTGCTGTAAGAAAATTTTATTCTTTTCGGTGATGTTTGCTGACGGAACGTTGAAAATAGTTTGCTGAGCAATGGCCCTATTGCTAATGAAAAAAAATATTAGAAATAAAAATACTCTCATTATTTTTCGATTAGACGAGGGAAAATTGCTTTTGGATCCTTAATTTTGTGACCGATTTTTAAGTGATTTCCTAGGGCTGCAAAATTTCTTTCGGAGTTTTCTACGTTGAGAAGATCAAGAAGATCTGCTGCGCTACTGGGCATAAAAGGCGATAGTAAAATCGCAATAATACGAATCGATTCTGCGGCAAGGTAAAGCGCCTCATTCATTTCTGAAATCTTTCCTTCCTTCTTCAAATTCCAAGGCGCGGCATCATTGAAATTTTTATTTACCTCATTCGCGAAGGTAGTTATGGCGCCGATCGCGCGCTCGAAAGAAAAGTTTTTCATCGCAACAAAATATTCCTCAAGATGCCTATTCGAATGCTGAACTTCGGCTAAAATTTCTCCGTCACAATTTTTGTAAATCATCGAGAGACTGCGCTGGGCAAGGTTCCCGATGTTGTTGGCTAACTCGGCATTGATGCGCAGCAGAAAACTTTGTCGTGAATAATCGCCATCATTTCCAAAGGGGATTTCGCGCAAAAGAAAATAGCGTAAATAATCGAGAGCGGTTTTATCGCTACAGCCAAAAGACTTTAGCCACTCCAATTCCTTGTGCGGGTCAATAACGTTGCCGACAGATTTGGAAATTTTTTCACCTTCATTTGTCCACCAGCCGTGAGCAAAAACCGAATGAGGAATATTTAAATTTGCCGCCATTAAAAAGGCGGGCCAGTAAACAGCGTGGAAGCGCACAATGTCTTTGCCAACCATGTGCACGGGAGATTCTGTGGCATTTACCCAGAAATTTTTGTAGAGATCTGAATCTTCATTTGGAAAGCCGAGAGCGGATAAATAATTCGTTAGTGCATCAAGCCAAACATACATCACGTGATTGGTTTCTGGAATTGGAATTCCCCAAGAAAAAGATGTCCGCGAAATTGATAAATCCTTAAGACCGCCTTTTACGAATGAGACAACCTCATTAAAACGTGATTGTGGACGAATGAAGTCTGGCGCGGCTTCATAGAGGGTTAATAATTTTTCCTGAAAAGCAGAGAGTTTGAAAAAATAACTTTCTTCCTTGTGCCATTCCACTTCTGCTCCGGTTGGAGCTTGGCCATTTACTAATTCATCTTCGGAATAAAAAGCCTCGTCACGTACGGCGTACCAACCCTCATAAGTACTTTTATAAATCCAGCCATTTTTTTCTAAGATTTCCCAAAATTTTTGTGCACATTTTTTGTGACGCTCTTCGGTAGTGCGAATAAAATCATTATTCGATAAATTCAGTGTGGAAGCAAGTTCACGAAACTTTTGTGAAAATTCATCACAGAATTCTTGCGGATTTTTTTCACGCATTTTTGCCGATTTTTCTACCTTCTGTCCATGCTCATCAGTGCCAGTTAAAAAATGAACATCAAGGCCCTCGAGTCTTTTAAATCGAGCGATGACATCGCATGCAATTGAAGTGTAGGCGTGTCCGATATGAGGCACATCATTCACGTAATAAATTGGGGAAGTGATGTAGAATTTTTCTGCGTTACTAGGCATTGATTGATTTTTAATTTAACGATTAGACCATGATTTGCCTGCTTCGCGGCCATCTTGCCTCTGAACAATTTTGCACATTAAATATGCTAAAAGATATTCACATCCAAAACTATCGCGGCATAAAGGACTTAAAAATCAAAGATTTCAATTTTAACTAAAAATGTCATTTACTCAAAAGCTCGACGGTATCGTTACTAAGTTTGCCGAGCTGGAAAAAAAATTACTCGATCCTTCTGCCTTAGGACAAAATTTTGCCAAAGTTTCCAAGGAGCATTCTGATGCAGCTCCTGTTGTGGAGTTGATTGGCGAATATCGCAGAGCGCAAAAAGAAATCGCCGATATTAATGAGATTCTTCCAGCAACCGAAGACAAAGATATGCGAGACATGATGGAGTCTGAGCGCTTTGATCTCACTAAAAAAATTCCTGAAATTGAGCAGCAAATTAAACTTTCGCTTTTGCCAAAAGATGTGGCGGATGAAAAAAATGCGATCCTGGAAGTTCGTGCTGGTACCGGCGGGGAAGAGGCTGCACTTTTTGCTTACAAGCTTTTTGCGATGTATCAAAAATATGCCGAAAAGCGTCGCTGGAAATTTGAAATTCTTTCAATTTCAGACACGGGACTTGGCGGCTATAAAGACGCTTCTGCCTCAATTAATGGCCGCGGGGTTTTCGCGCGTTTGAAATTTGAATCTGGTGTTCATCGCGTACAACGCGTTCCAGAAACTGAAAATCAAGGTCGCGTTCACACTTCAGCAGCAACTGTTGCTGTCCTTCCTGAAGCGGAAGAAGTTGATATTAAAATCGAAGAAAAAGATTTGCGCATTGATGTGTTTCGTTCTTCTGGCCCAGGCGGACAATCAGTTAATACTACAGATTCAGCAGTGCGTATTACTCACATTCCAACAGGGGTTGTGGTGTCGATGCAGGATGAAAAATCGCAGATCAAAAATCGTGAAAAAGCGATGAAGATTTTGCGCTCAAGAATTTATGATGCAGAGAGGGCAAGGATCGATAAAGAGCGCTCTGCATCAAGAAAAGAACAGGTGGGAAGTGGAGATAGATCGGAGCGCATTCGTACTTACAACTTTCCACAAAGTCGGATTACTGATCACAGAATTAATCTCACCAGCTTTAGAATTGACGGGGTGATGAATGATGGCGAGTTGGATGAATTTATCGAAGCTTTGATTGCGGATGATCAGGCGAGAAAGTTGTCAGAATCCGACTAGAAATTTTCTTGGTCGAGGAGAGTTCCGACCAAGAATTTACACTTCAAAAAAGTAAGCAGTAGATTCGCCCCAACTAAAGGTAAATTTCTCGCTGCCAAGTGCCTTGAATGAAGGATTGGTAAGGGCACGGATGATGGTAACTATTTTTGTTCCGGGCTTTAATTCAGCCAAAAATTTCTGTTCTAATTTTTCAAGTAACTCACGGTCTTTGAAGGGGTGATTAAGAAAGATGAAATCGGCCTCTTGCAAATCGGTGTCAAAAATGCTTTCGTTAAAAAGATGTAATTCGCGATATCCGAGTTCGTCTTGAACCTCATGCTCAATTTCGTCAACGAAGCGCTGCGCAATCTCGCAAGCCTTGTCGTGCAAGCCAGCAAGAAGTTCGATGCCGATTGATTTCTGAAAATTAAACAAAAGATGTGACTGCATCACCACTCTTCCAGTTCCAGACCCGAGATCAAAAAACACCGCATCATGTTTTGGATTTGCCTTCATCACAATCGATTTCCAAGTCGCAAAAGGTAATTCGCCATAAAGCAACCCTTCAGTGATTTTGGCTTCTGCGCGAGCCTTATTAGAAATATCGTAGCCGTTAATTTCGCCGTAAAGTTGATTAAAATATTGTTCGGCGAGAGCTGAATCTAGCATGTTTTTTAAGTGTTTAATAAGTGCCGAAAACCATTGTTGAATTAGAGTCTTCTCGACGAGTTTGTGATTCGATTAGCTGCATGTTTGCCGCTTTATGTTCTTTTGAGTATTGATCGCGATAAAAGGTGAGGAGTCTATCCATCTTAGCTGTTTTTCCACTTAAATCTGGAGAATCAGAAGTTGTTACTTCGACCGAATGTTGGTCAAAATAAAGTTGGACGTAATTGAAGGTTGTTTGGTCTTCGATGCTTGGAAGATTTGTTTTGCGGAAGAAAAATTCATGCGAGACTTTGTTATTTTCGTCATTGGTCCAGGAAATTTTTACCAGTCCAAAGAATTCTGCGTCATTATTCATATAAAAAGACTGACTTCTATTTTCACCAGGATTCAGTGTTGATAAGCTCAGAACATGCTTCTTCGACCATTCGCAATTAATATTTTTAATCGGCTTTAGACTGGCATTGCTGATATAAATCATCGGACTCTCAAGATTAGCGCCGCAAGAAATCAGCAGCAAGCTAAGCAATAAAAACTGAATATTTTTTAACATTTTTTTTCTCGAAAAAGTTCGCGAGTTTTGATTGCCTTGGCAAAGCGAGAAAAGGCAAAAAGATAGCTGTAAATAATTCCATTGAAGCCGTAAATAAAATAACGACGCACAAAATAGGCTTTAAAAAAAGTGAAGAATGGAGTGAAAAAAACTTTCAACAAGGAGGAATTTTTTCCCTTCACAAATGAGTCTTGCGCCTGCATTTGTGAGTAAGAATTTAGTTTCTCAATCCAGTGAGAATAAGAGCGAAAAGATTGATGAAAAATGATGTTTTTGAGCTGAAGAATTTCATGTTTTGTACTGCGCGCTTCGACGGAGTCATGAACTGAGCTATTTTTAAATCCGGCTAAATCCTTATTGTAGAGGCGTAATTGGTTGTAGTAGTAAGCCCATTTTTGAGGTTGAGTTTCAAAGCGAAATTTATTAACGATTTTAACGCGAAATCCGGCAACATTTTTGGAAACTCTTTGAGAAAAAATTTCTTTAATTTCCGCCGCTAATTCCGGCGAAATTTCTTCGTCCGCATCGATGTTTAAAATCCATTTATTGAGACATTTACTCTCGCCAAATTTTTTTTGCTGACCATAACCCTGCCACTTATTGAATAAAACTTTTGCTCCAGCTCCTGCGGCTATTTTACAGGTGTCATCGCTACTGCCAGAATCAATCACTAAAATTTCATTGGCGATTTTTTTTGCGGCATTAATTACTTGCGCAATTCGATCTGCTTCGTTTTTAGTGATGATGAAAACTGAGATTGGCAACATAAAAAAATTGATATTTAAGGCATAAAAAAATATCTCACTTAACTACTCCTCCAGTCAATCTAAAATCTGAATATTATGTCAAAAAAAGGCATCATTGTTTTCGCCGCCGTCACTTTATTAATCGGATTTGCAGCCCTTGTAGTTCATAACTATAAAACAAAAACTTCTTACAAATATTCAGAAAAAACTGGGGAAGAATTAAAGCCAGAACAACATCCTCAAGACGCCGTTAATGAAGCCGTAAACAAAGATGCGGCTATTGACGAGGCCAGAAAAAATAGCGAATTGTTAAAAGTTTTGCCGGGAGATTTTATTCTTGGAGATAAAGAGGCGCCGGTTCTTTTCATCGAATATGCATCTCTCTCTTGCCCACATTGCGCAGATTTTTCGCGCGAAGCGTTCGAGAGATTAAAGAGTGAATATATTGATGCTGGTAAGGTAAAATTTATCTTCCGTAATTTTCCTTTGAACCAGCCAGCGCTTGTTGCGGCGATGTTTGCGGATTGCCAAGCGAACGACAATAAAGACCAAGCGAATGAAAAGTATTTCTTGACGCTTAAGGCTTTATTTAAAACTCAAGACGCCTGGGCTTTTGACGAAAAATTTGCCGATAAGCTCGAAGCGATTGCCCAGCTTGATGGAATGAGTTCTGATCGCTTTAGAAGATGTATCGCCGATAAGGCGCTTCAGGATAAAATTCTTAATGCTCGCATGGAAGCCGCTAAATCTCTACAAATGCGCTCAACTCCAAGCTTCTTCGTTAATGGCGAAATTGCTGAAGGATTTGTTGATTACAAAGTTTTGAAAAAACTGATCGACGCAAAACTTTCTGAAAAAAAGTAAAGTGACTCAAAAGCTCCTCATCAAAAATCTGGTTAAAAATTTTGGCGATAAACAGGTTCTTACCGGCGTTGATTTGCAGGTGAATAAGGGCGAGTCGTTGGTGATTCTCGGCGGTTCGGGAAGTGGCAAATCTGTGCTGATTAAAATCATCGCCAACTTAATAAATCCAACCTCTGGATCTATTCAAATTGATGGCAAAGAAGCCACAAATATAGGTGCAAAAGATCGCGATAAGTTAATGGAAAAATTTGGATTTCTCTTTCAAGGGGGTGCACTTTTTGACTCGTTGCCGATCTGGGAAAATGTTGCTTTTCGTCTGCTCAATCATCAAAAAATGAATAAAAAAGATGCTCGAGAAATTGCCTTACAAAAGTTACGCGCTGTTGGATTAAGCGAAAGAACCGCAGATCTTTTTCCTTCCGAACTTTCTGGTGGAATGCAAAAACGCGCGTCACTTGCGCGGGCGATTGCCGCCAATCCAGAAATTATTTTCTTTGACGAACCCACAACCGGCCTTGATCCAATCATGGCTGACGTGATTAATGATTTGATCGTTGCCAATTCAAAAAAACTCGGCGCTACCACAATTACGATTACGCATGACATGCAATCTGCGCATAAAATTGCTGACAAAATCGCGATGCTTTTCGAAGGAAAAATCATTTGGTTCGGCGATGTGAAAGACATGCATTCTTCCAACAATCC
>CAIQBQ010000029.1 GCA_903870105.1 uncultured Alphaproteobacteria bacterium
CTGTTATTTTATTTCCGCAGGGAACTCGTGTGCCAGTTGGCGGTTTGGTTGAAAAATAT
Organism: uncultured Alphaproteobacteria bacterium; assembly: GCA_903870105.1. Taxonomy (GTDB): domain Bacteria; phylum Pseudomonadota; class Alphaproteobacteria; order Rickettsiales; family UBA1997; genus UBA2645. The sequence goes on from CAIQBQ010000029.1 coordinate 60, forward strand.
CCGTACCAAGCAGGAGTTACCGCGCTTTATTTGGCCTGCGACGTACCGGTCATTCCAGCCGCGCTTAACTCAGGAAAATTTTGGCCAAAGAGCGGCTCAGGAAAGAAATCAGGAAAAATTATTTTAGAATTTCTCGATCCGATTGAGCCGGGGCTTTCTAAGCAGGAATTTAATCAGCGTCTTGAAAGGGAAATAGAGGAGAGACGCGCTGTACTTTAAGCGTCATTCCCGCGTAGGCGGGAATCCCGGAAGACTAACCGAGCGCTCGGAACTTTTTCTGGATCCCCGCCTCCGCGGGGATGACGTGATTAGTTTTGTGCTAATATTGGATCGAGTTAATGAACTCGTACAGAGGGGTGACTAGGAAAGATGGGAAGAAGCGATTAGATCTCGGTGGGCCTTCACGTCGTGTACCCGTAAAAATTCGACATTTTTTTCGACAAGAAATTTTGAAATTTCCAAAGTTTTTTCTGCACGATCTCCAGGAATATTTAGCGCGTTCAGAAAACTTTTTTTCGAATGGCCGATATAGAGCGGAAGGCCGAGAATTCTGTATGCGTCGATGTTTTTTAAAATTCTAATTGATTGCTCAGCATTTTTCGCAAAGCCAATTCCCGGATCAAAAATAAGCTGCGATTTTTTGACATTTTTTTTCTCAAGAGCGGAAATTTTAATCGAAGCCCAAGTCAAAATTTCTTGAGTAATGCTGAGATGTTGATTGACGATAAGATCGCGATTGGCATGGATCGCCAAGTTGTGCATTAAAATTACCGAGATGTTTTTCGCAGCGACAAATTCAACAATTTTTTTGTCAATTAAACCACTCACGTCATTAATAATCTCGACACCAATTTCTTGTGCTTTCTGAATTGTTTCGAAGTGGTAGGAATCAATGCTTGTCGGAACTCCCTGCGGCTTTGCTAATGCAACGACGGCCGGTAAAATTTTTTCTAAACGCGACCATTCTTCTTCGGCGCCGATTGGCGTTGCTTGTGGGCGGGTGGATTCTGCTCCAATGTCGATTACGCCGGCGCCTTCCGAAATCATTTCTTGTGCGTGAGCGAGTGCGGATTCGAGTGAAGAAAATTTTCCACCGTCAGAAAATGAGTCGGGAGTGACGTTTAAAATGCCAACAATTTTTGTCATTTTTTTGGAGAGTTTTGAATTTTGAGCACAGTGCTCAAAATTAACTTTTAGCCAGCAAAATAGATGGTCAAACTACCATTTCTTCTCAAATTTCTTGCGTAAAATAATTGCCACTAAATTGAACAAAATTAGAAAGGTGAGTAGTAGCAAAATTGCTGCAGAAGTTTTTTCCATAAAACCAATTTCTGGAGAATCAGACCATAAATAAATTTGCACCGGCAGCACGGTTGTTGGGTCGGTGAAGCCCTGCGGAATGTCTGCGATAAAAGCTACCATTCCAATCATTAGCAGCGGCGCGGTTTCGCCCAGAGCGCGGGAAACGGCAAGAATCGTTCCCGTCATTATTCCCGGCATTGAGAGCGGCAATAAATGGTGCAGCATTACTTGCATTTGTGAGGCGCCAAGAGCCGCGCCGGCGTCGCGAATTGAGCTTGGAATTGAGCGAATTGTGTTGCGTGTGGCAATAATTATTACTGGCAGCACCAACATGAAGAGGGTCATTCCGCCCACTAAACTAGAAGAACGAGGCAGATGCATGAATTGCAAATAAACTGTTAAGCCAAGCAATCCGTAAATGATTGAAGGAATGGCGGCGAGGTTGTTAATGCTGATTTCAATAATGTCGGTGAGGCGATTTTTCGGCGCGAATTCTTCGAGGTAAAAAGCGCACATTACTGCAATTGGAAAAGCGAAAATTAAGAAGATTAGCATTACTAAAAACGAACCAACCAAGCCAGCGCCAACTCCGGCAATTTCTGGCTCGCGCGAATCGGCAAATTCAAAAAATTTCCAATTCACAACTTTGCGAATCTCGTTTTTTTCTTTGAGGTCCGAAAGCCAAAGCAACTGATTTTCATTAAGCGCCGAAGAATTTTGATGTTTGAAAAACATGTCAGATTTTGACGAAGCGCTGATCCAAATTTGTTGTTTTCCGCTTTGTTCTTTCGCTTCTAAATTGCTGGCTTTGCTGACGAGTTGGTAAAGAGAATTAATTTCTGC
>CAIQBQ010000030.1 GCA_903870105.1 uncultured Alphaproteobacteria bacterium
AGAGGTTTCGACTTCGCTCAACCGGCGGATTTTTTATTAAAAAAACTAGAAAAAATGTCTGAAAAAAAACTTCCCCTAAATGTTCCATTCAAAAAATTTTCTGAATGGTTTGAAAAAGCTGGCGCAACAAAAGAAATTATCGAGCCAACGGCGGTCTGCCTTGCAACCGTTTCTGAAAATGGTCACCCTTCGTCACGAATGGTTTTGCTAAAAAATTTCGACGAGCGCGGTTTTTGTTTTTTCACGAATTTAACGAGCCGCAAGGGCAAAGAAATTTCACAAAATTCTAACGTCGCACTTTGTTTTTATTGGGGATTTCTTGGTCGCCAAATTCGCATTGAAGGTGCGGTGGAAAGAGTTTCGTCCGAAGAGGCTGACAATTATTTTGCCTCACGTCGCCGCGGAAGCCAGATTGGCGCCTGGGCCTCAAAGCAATCGTGCGAGATGCAAGATTGGAGCGAATTTGACGAGCGCATCAAAAAAATTTCTGAAGATTTTGCCGACCAAGAAATTCCCCGCCCACCTTTTTGGTCAGGTTTTCGTGTAGTTCCAAAGCTAATTGAATTTTGGGAAGATGGTGAATTTCGCATCCACCAACGTGAAGTTTTTGAGCGCGAAATTGATGGCTGGAAAGTGAAGAAAATTTATCCTTAACCCTGAGATTTGCTGATTAGAATGCAATTTTGAGCACCGTGCTCAAAATCTTTTTTTCGATCCTCGCCTGCGCGGGTGAGAGAATAATTTAAACGATCATTTTCGGCTTAACATCAGCAAGTCTTTAGTCTTTCATCAATCTGCATTTAGTCTTTCGTCAGCCTGTCATAATTCTTTCATCAGCATGTAATTAGACGTCTTCAGTCTGTTATCGGCCCTTCATCAGTCCGTTTTCAGTCTGTCATCCCCGCGCAGGCGGGGATCCAGAAAAAACCCACCACACCACAAATGCACATCTACATCCTAGCCAGTAAACGCAACGGCACTCTCTACACTGGCGTCACCAACGACTTAGAGCGCAGAATCGTCGAACACAAAATCAAACTCCTCCCCGGATTCACAGAAAAATACGAAGTAACAAAACTAGTCTACTGCGAAGAAATCCCCGGCGCGACATCAGCAATCGCCAGAGAAAAACAGATCAAAAAATGGAACAGAAAATGGAAGTTGCGACTAATCGAAGAGCGCAATCCTGAGTGGAAAGATTTGTCTGAGGAGTGGATGGAAACACCTCCTGGATCCCCGCCTGCGCGGGGATGACGTTGAAAATAACGCACTCAATTCTCTCTTTCCCGTCTTAAAGTAACGCACTCAATTCCCGTCCCGTCCGAAAGTAACGCACTCAATTCTCGTCCCGTCATCCCCGCGCAGGCGGGGATCCAGGAAAGTCAAATCCTAAAACTTAAAAACCAAATCAATCTCCCTCATCAAGTGATCAGTTTCGCTTAGAGCCACAATGATCTTCTGGTAATGTAAAATTTCTTCAAAACCCAAAATCTTCCCCTTGCGATCCTTCAGCCATTTTTGCGCCGGCTGATATCCCCCAATAAAAAACTCCCAAACATTCAACTCCACACCTTCAAAATACTGGCTTTGATTAATTCTAACCTTGCCTGATTCGTAAGAAATTTTTTCAACTTTATTGTCACCGTCAGCGGGGTAAGTGGTGATTAATTTCTCAGAAATTTCGCTTTCCAAAAGATGAATTTTGCGCAAGCTCCCACCAAGTTTTACCAACTGCCAAAAGCTGTTTTGGTTCGAAGGATAAGGCACGCGCGGAAAATCAATTTTCAAAAATTCTTTGTATTTTTCGCGGTAGTTTGGCGAGTGAAGAGCGGCGTAAATATAATCCAGAAGATCAATTGGTGAAAAGTTTTTCTCCCCACCTTCGTTTTCTGGCACAAATTCTAAGTCGAGTTTGGTTGAAATTTTTTTGAGGATCTCTGGGCTTAGGTTGGGAGTGCGGGTTGGTTTTGAGTGGTTTAGTAAATCAGCGGATTCGGGTTGTTGGTTGTAGAGGTAGAGCGGTGCAACACTTATTGTTCCGGGAGACTGAAGGGAATTAATGTCGATTATTTTTTGCGTTAAAAAACTAAATGCATACGGACTTTCTTGTCTGAATTGAAATCTTGTAAATACAAAACCCAAATTTTCTCCCAATAAAAAATGTTGCATTGGCTTCGCTCGCGCCCTTTCAACTAACTTCAAATCATAATAAACAAACTTCTCATCAAACGGCCGGTAAGAAATTTTCTGCACTAAATTTTCGTCAGCTTTTATTTGGTAAAATTCCTCAACATTTTTTAGCAAATCTTCTTTTTTGTCGTTCACCAAAATTGCATCTTTTGCCGTCACAATTCCCACGCTATTTATTGGAAAGAGTTCAGCGATTGAAAACCCTTCTTCATATTCTTTCTTTAGCTCAAAATCTTTTCGCACCATAAAATACATTGGAGCCTGATTCGGCAATGCTTTGAAGGCGATTGAAGAAAGAGAATTTTCCCACAAAAAATTGTACTTGTCTTCTCTTTTGCCAAAGCAATCAAAATGAAAAACTTGCGCTAATTCGCCGGATTTTTTCTTGCCATTTTTCACGAAAATATTGATCGAAACACCTTGCTGAATATCAAAAACATTTTCGTCTTTTTCGCCACTTGGAGTGGTTTCTTTTTTCTTAGAATTGCCGTGGAGATCAATGGTATAAATCTTGTCGTAAGATTGAAGTAAGCTAAAGCGCATGCCGCGGAAAGTTGGATTGTCCAGAAAGCCATGCGGGTTGATAAAAGCTAAAATTCCCTCACCATTTTTTTCGATAAAATATTGTCCGAAGCGCAAAAATTTTACGTAATCATCGTTGATCCATTTTGGGTTTTTTTCTTTTAGTTTTTCGGTGCTATTTGGTTCTTTTTTGTAGTCCTCCATCAACTTCATTATCCAGTCACTTTTATTCTGACTTTCGCCCGAGTAAGGCGGATTGCCCAAAATCACCATTACAGGAGTTTCATTTTTTACGCGTGATGCCTCCAGGCCTTCAATCGTAAGCTCGCGCATGAAGGCCAAAAGTGGCAGAGTTTCATCGGGATTTGCTTCTTCAAGCGAATTGGTAAGAAAAATTTTGAAGCGTTGGTCGCGTTTATTTATTTCTTGTGCTGGCTTGTAACCAGTTTCAGTCAGCAGCAAATCAAGTTTCAAATGTGCCATGGCGTAGCTTGCCATTAGCAGCTCGAAGCCATTGAGGCGAGGGATTAAATGTTCGTCAACGTAGCGACTCCAGATGCCTTGTTGGCCAATAAATTTCTGGTGAATTTGTTTGATTACTTCCGTCAAAAAAGTGCCGGTGCCAGTTGCAGGATCGAGAATTTGAACTTTGTGAAATTCAATTTCGTCTTGTTTGTAGCCGCCGATCATGCGTTTGTCGCGTAGGTGTGTGTTGATTTTCTTTTTGATTTTTGTGGTGTCGGCGAGGCCATCTTTTAGGCCAAATTCGGTTTTTAAAATTTCGTCAGTGGCACGAACAAGGAAGTTAACCACTGGCTCTGGAGTGTACCAAACGCCACGACTTTTGCGCAAAGACGGATCGTATTCGCTCAAGAAAGTTTCATAAAAATGGATGATCGGATCTTGTCTTTTGGTGACTGCGCCGAAGTTTTTCAGAAGTGCGGCGATGTCAGTGGCGCGAAAAATTTCAGCTAAATCGTCAACGATCCAAGAGATGCGAGTATCTAAATCGTAGCCAGCAACATATTGAAAAAGTTTGCGCAAAAACGGATTGGTTTTTGGAATTAAATCCGCTGCTTCTTGACGCGAGAAAGTGTTTAAGGATTGGTCGTGAAGCCGCGCTGCAAACATTCCGTAAGCAATTGTTTGAGCGTAAATATCAGCGAATTCTTTCGGCTTAATGTTGTGAATTAGGATTTCTTTGAAGGCGTCCATTTGCTCTTTTAGCGAGCTGTTTTGCTGATTTTCTTCGTCGGAATTTAGAGCGTTCTCGATTATGATCGCTAACAACTTCGCCTTCTTCGCCATCATGCTAGCAAGGCTTTTGGGCGATTTAATGCTCTGCGAAATATGCGTAGCGAAACTTTTTAGAAGCGATTCGAACTGTTGAAAATTTTCTGAAATTATGACGAGATTTTCTTCAGAAATTTTGGCGATTGAAATTGCGGTGACGAAATTTCCGTCGCGGTAAAAATGAAAATCTAAGTAATTGGTGAAGATGAAATTCGGCAAAGAAAAGCGGTAGCGATCGAGCTGTTCCCGATGTTTCTTGTCGGATAAATCTGCACCTAAATCTTTGGCTTCAATATAGCCGAGTGGAATATTCTTTTTGGTTAGAACGTAATCTGGTGAGCCGCAGGAGATGCGGGCCGGCTAGTTAGTTGCGCGAATTTCTTCGGGTAAAATTTGGTGTAAAAGATTTTGGAAAAAGCCGCGATATGCGTGCTCGCGGGCGATGCCACTTTTGTGGGTTTGTTCGACTTCTTTTAGGTAGTTGGTGATTGGATTCATAAAAAGTAAAAATTTCTGGATCCCCGCCTGCGCGGGGATGACGTTGAAAGTAAAGCACTCAATTCTCGTTCCGTCTGAAAGTAACGCACTCAATTCTCGTCCCGTCATCCCCGCGCAGGCGGGGATCCAGGAAAGGTGAGTCTTAAGAAGTAATTAATTGCAAATCGTAAAATCTTTTAATCTCGTCGCGCACATTTTCTTGACCTTGCGTCACGTTGATTTTTGCGCGAAATTCTGCCGAGCCTTTTAAGCCAGAACTATACCAACCAATGTGTTTTCGGGCGAGCGGAATAGCAGTTTGCTCCCCGTAGTGCTCAATCATTTCTGCGAAGTGATTGAGCACGATTTCTTTTTGTTCGACGAGTTCGGGAGTGGGAATTTTCTCTTCACCTTTTAGATCGGCATTAATCTGCGCAATCAACCAAGGTTTGCCGTAAGCGGCTCTGCCGATCATTACCCCATCTGCCTTTGAGAGCTCGAGCGCTTTTCTTGCATCGTCAGAATTTTTGATGTCGCCATTGGCGATTACGGGAATTTTTACGACTTCTTTGACGCGGGAAATTAATTCCCAGTTGGCGCTGCCGTCATACATCTGACAACGGGTGCGGCCGTGAATGGTGAGCATTTGAATGCCAACATTTTCTGCTTTTTTTGCAAGGCTGGGCGAGTTTAAGTTTTCATAATTCCAACCTAAGCGCGTTTTCATCGTTACCGGAATTTTCACGGCCTTAACCACTGCTTCCATGATGCGCGTGGCAAGATCTTCGTCTTTCATCAAGGCGCTGCCAGCAAAACTATTTACAACTTTTTTGACTGGGCAGCCGAAATTAATGTCGATGATGTCGGCTCCGAGATCTTCATTAAGCTTCGCTGCTTCGGCCATAATTTCTGGATCACAGCCGGCAAGCTGGACAGACATTGGGTAAATCGCATCGTCTCTCTCACATTTTTTTAGCGAGTCACGCGTTTGCATGATCATCGCACGCGAGGCGATCATTTCTGAAATCACCAAAGGCGCGCCGAATTTTTTTACTAAACGACGAAAAGGTAGATCGGTTACGCCCGACATTGGCGCGAGAAGGACATTGCCTGGCAATGTTATATTTCCGATTTGGATCATATTTCTGGATAGCGGCTTTGATTATAATTTTTTTGCAACTTGTCGCTGGTTTTGGAGTGGTTTGAAAAAACCTAATAAAAATACGAAGTCCTAAAGTTTTAGGATTATAAAATAGTAATGGACGAGAGATCTGAGAAAAAAATATCAAACTCTTTGGATCAATTACTTTAAACCTCGTCCCTGAAAAGTTAGGGATTTAGGAAAAGAAATTTGGTGCCCCCGGCATGACTCGAACATGCGCACATGGTTTAGGAAACCAATGCTCTATCCCCTGAGCTACGGGGGCTAATATTTTTTACTTTACCCGTGAAGTCTGCAGAACTTCGAAGATGATAATTTACTTACTGCCGACGCAGTAATATTCGAACCCATTTTTTCTCATTTCTTTCTCATCAAAAAGATTACGTAAATCGATGATTTTTTTGGTTCGAATTTTTGTAAAATCTAACTCGCGATATTTTTCCCACTCGGTAACGATTACGATTAAATCTGCATCAGCTGCAGCTTCATAAACATCTTCGCAGAAAGAAATATTTTTAAATTCCGCCAATTCCACTTTTGCATTTTCAATTGCGGCAAAATCGTGAGCGAAAATTTTTACATCTTGTTTGGCCAATTCTTTAGCGATGGTGATTGCTGGCGAGTAGCGAATATCGTCGGTATTTCCTTTGAAAGCGAGACCGAGAAGTGCGATTTTTTTGGCGGGAATGGTGAGAATTTTTTCGACCATTCTGATTTTTCTTTTTTGATTCGAAGCGATTACTGAATCGATCAAAGAGAGCTCAACAGAATTTTCTTTGGCGACATTTAGAATCGCTAAAATGTCTTTTGGAAAACATGATCCGCCAAATCCGGGGCCGGGATTTAAAAATTTTTCGCCAATGCGCGAGTCTAATCCCACAGCGCGGGCAAGTTGCTTTATATTGCCGCCAACCGCCTCGCATAAATCAGACATTTCATTGATAAAAGAAATCTTGGTGGCAAGAAAAGAGTTGGAAGCGTATTTGATTAATTCGGCGGTGATGATATCGGTTGAGACTAATTTTTCTGGCGCGAATTTTGCGTAAATTTCGGCGAAAATTTTTTGTGATTTTTCATCTTCAACTCCGATAACAATGCGGTCTGGATTCATGAAATCATTGATCGCAACACCTTCGCGTAAAAATTCTGGATTAGAAGCTACGGCAAAATCTAGCTGCGGATTTACTTGCTTAACTAGTGCTTTTATTTTTGCGCCAGTGCCTGCCGGAACTGTCGATTTGGTGACGATTAATTTGTAAGAATCTGAAAGTTCTGCGACTTCTTTTGTGGCGGCAAGAACGTAAGAAAGATCAGCTGATCCATCTTCATCTTGCGGAGTGCCGACGGCAATGAAAACAACGCTAGAGCCGTTTAAGCCATCTTTTAAATTTGTAGTAAAAGAAATTTTTACTTCAGCAAGCAACTCAGAAAGCCCGGGTTCAAAAATTGGAACTACGCCAGATCTTAATTGAGAAATTTTCTTTTCGTCTTTGTCGACACAGACAACTTCATGTCCAAGTTTAGCAAAACAAACGCCCGAAACCAAACCTACGTAGCCACTGCCGATTACTGTGATTTTCATATTTTTATTATTTTCGATCTTTTTACAGGGATGGTGTGAAAAGAAAGTGTTGGTGCCTTGGGCGGATTAAATTTGTTATTTCTCTCTCATTATTACGAACTCGGCGAGGTCAATCAGCAACTTAGCTTTGTCGCCAAAAATTCGTAAATGAGCGATCGATTGTTCGTGTAATAATTTTAGCTGCTTTTCAGCATTTTCTAAACCAACTACATCAACGATGCTGGCATTTTCTTTTGGTTTTTTGTGGCGCGCTTCTTCGATTTCAAATTTATTGGTGCTGATGTCGCGATGATCCAAAACATCATCCTTGATCTGAAAAGCCAAACCCAAATCATGGGCAAAATAACGCAGAGCATGACGTTCGTAGACCCCGCAGCGACCAATAGCAGCACCACTTTCCGCTGCTGCCATAAAAAGTTCACCGGTTTTTAAGCGATGCAATTTGGCAAGAGTTTCTTTAGAAATTTTTTGCTCAGCTTTTTCAAGGTCCATCATCTGTCCACCGGCCATTCCAGAGAATCCGGCGGCCTTAGAAATTATTTGAATTAACTCGCAGCGAACCGAAGCATCATTGTGCGTAGCGGGATCAGCGAGTATTTGAAAAGCATAAGTAAGCAGCGCATCGCCAGCAAGAATAGCGGTGGCCTCATTAAATTTTTTGTGATTTGAAGGTCTGCCGCGCCTAAAATCATCATCATCCATTGCTGGTAAATCATCGTGAATCAGCGAGTAAACATGAATGAATTCCAGCGCCACTGCGGCGTTAAGCGAAGTTAAAATCGACACCCCAAAAATTTGTGCTGAAGCCATCAATAAAAATGGACGAATTCTTTTTCCTTCAGACAGTGTTGAATAGCGCATTGCTTCAATCAATTTTGAATCGGCGAAGTCGCGAGGTAAAAGTTCATCCATTCTTTTTTGCACAATAATGGAGCAGGCTAGAAGGGATTCTTTGAGATTCTGGGAGAGCATTTTTTGAGATTAAATTAAGTCTAAATTTATGGCGGTTTACACAAAAGTTACAAGGGAAGAAATTACTTCTCACCTTAGAAAATACAGCATCGGAGAGTTAGTTGATTTCAAAGAAATTCTTGAAGGAATCGACAATTCTAACTTCATTTTAGAGACTAATCAGGGCAAGTTTATTCTGACAATTTTTGAGTCGCGCCTTGCCAAAAAGGATCTGCCATTTTTCATAAATTTAAAACTGCACTTGGCAGAAAATGAAATTTCTTGTCCGCGACCAATCCTGAGCAATAAAGGTTCTGTGCTTGTTGATCTCAAAGAGAAAAAATCAGCAATCGTTACTTTTTTAAGTGGAAAAGCTGTCGAAAAAATTACGACGAATAGCTGTTTTGAAGTCGGAAAAATTTTAGCTAAATTGCATTTAGCCGCCGCTGATTTTCCAATGTCGCGCAAAAATGATTTAGGAATTTTTAGTCTTCGCCCTTTGTTTTCTAAGTTCGAACGCTTGCTTGATGATTACCAAAAAGATTTACGCGAAGAAATTTTGGAGAATTTAGATTTTCTAGAAAAATGTTGGCGCCTTGATCTGCCTAGCGCCGCAGTTCATTTAGACCTTTTTTTCGACAATGTTTTTTTTGATGAAGATGAAAAAGTGAGTGGAATAATCGATTTTTATTTCGCTGCCAATGATGCTTTGATCTACGATTTTGCTATCGCCGTAACCGCCTGGGTCGATGATGAAGAAAAATTTGCTGCGCTATTTCAAGGCTACGAAACAGTCAGGAAATTTTCCGAAGAGGAAAAGGATTTTCTAAAAATCGCCTTAGTTGGTGCGGCGATGCGCTTTTTATTGACAAGGCTTCACGACATGTTCTTCACGCCCAAAGATTCCTTTGTTACGGTTAAAGACCCGCAAGAATATTTAGAAAAACTCAGATTTTTTAAGTCCCACACATGAGCATCAAATATCATTTTTTTGGTAAAGATTGTGCAATTGATCGCGGTTTGTCTGAGCGAATAAGTCTTGATCTCGCGCTGCGTAAGAAAAATTTTTCTCCGGCGGCAGTTTTATTCGTAAATCAAATTCACGGCGCTGAAGTTGTTGTTGTTGATCGTGCAGAAAAAATTCACGGCAATCAAAATTTGCCCAAGGCAGACGCGCTGGTAACCAATTTACCAAATGTTGTCCTTGGAATAATTACTGCTGATTGTGCGCCGATTTTATTTTGGGACGCAGAGAAAAAAATAATCGCCGCTGCTCATGCTGGATGGCGCGGAGCAAGATTTGGCGTTATTTCAGAGACTGTCAGTGAAATGAAAAAGCTCGGTGCAGAAAATATTGAAGCAGTGATTGGGCCAATGATTCAGCAAAAATCCTACGAAGTTTCTCGGGAATTTTTAGAAGATTTTTTGCATGAAAATTCAGACAATAAATTTTTTTTCATCAAAGGTGAGGGTGCTGGAAAATACTGGTTTGACCTTCCTTCTTACGTCGAGAAAAAGTTAAAAGAATCAGGGATTGCGAAAATCAAAAATCAACGAATTGATACTTACACCAACGAACAAGATTTTTTTTCTTTTAGAAGATCAGCGCATCAAGAAGAAAAGGACTGCGGAAGGAATGTTGCGGTGATTGTGGTGGGTGGTGGTGCCTGAAGCCGGAATCGAACCAGCGACACAAGGATTTTCAGTCCTCTGCTCTACCACCTGAGCTACCGGGCCGAGCACAGCAAGGGGCCGAATGAATGCGGCGCACTCCCGGTGCGTCAACGGGAATTTTCCCCCGGGTGCATCCGGCGGATTTCACAACTCGCGATGCCCGGTCGTTTCC
>CAIQBQ010000031.1 GCA_903870105.1 uncultured Alphaproteobacteria bacterium
AAAATATAAATTTTAAACAAATGTTCGTCGCCAAAACCATTGAAGAAGTAAGAGAATTTTTACGCAGCAAAACTGAGTTCGGCAAGAAAGTGTCTTTCGTGCCCACAATGGGCGCCTTACATCAAGGGCACTTAGCTTTAGTAAAAAAAGCTAAGGAAATAGGCGAAATTTCAGTTATTAGTATTTTTATAAATAGGGCCCAATTCAATGATTTGGGAGATTACGAAAAATATCCCAAAACTCTCGAGCAAGATTTAGAAAAATTGCGCGCACTTAATCCTTCTTGTGTTTTTGCACCGGAACATTCGGAAATCTTTTCGCAAGATTTTGTCTGTAAAATTAGCCTAAATTCTTTAGGAGATTCACTCTGTGGAGCCAAGCGCCCCGGACATTTTGATGGGGTTGCTTTAATCATTACCAAGCTTTTCAACATCATTAAACCAGATATTGCGATTTTTGGCGAGAAAGATTTTCAACAAGTTTTGGTGATTAAAAAATTGGTCAATGATTTGAATTTTAACGTCGAGATTTTCGCGCAACCAACTGTGCGTGAAGAAAGCGGATTGGCAATGTCTTCTCGTAATCAAAGATTATCTGAGGCAAATAAAATCAAGGCCGCAAACATATTTAGAATTTTGTCTGAGATCAAAATTAATCCGAAAATTCTTGAAGAAAAAAAATCGGAATTACTTTCGATTGGTTTCGAGAAAATTGATTATCTCGAAATTCGTGACGAAAAAAATCTCAATCTGGTCAATGATTTTAGCTGCAAAATTCCCGCGCGTATTTTCATTGCTGCTTACTTGGATGGCGTCAGATTAATTGACAATTTGATGCTTTAAGCTCAAGAAATATTAGATCTTCAACTAACTTGCTAAAACATGTATTACATCATCCTAAGTGAAATCGGAATGGCCGTCATGATGATTTTGGTCTATCTGCGCTATTCACATTTTCGCCTTTCTTCAACTAATGAAATTAAGGCCCTACGCAAAAAATCTGATGAGCAATCTGCTGCTCTTCATGCCGCTGACGCAAGGCTTGTCGAGGAAACAAAAACAGACAGCCAAAAGATCCAGAACCTTTTACTTGAGATCGATGAACTGCGCAAAGACAAAGAAAATGAAATTAAACTTCGACTCAGCGCTGAAAAACAGATCGAGCTAACTCTACAAAAAATGCGAGATTTAGAGAGTCGCATGAATGATTGGAAAGTGATGCAAGATGCAGTAATGCGAGATTCAAAAGATGCAATGATCAGAGTTGGTAACGACCTCTATAAAAAATTGAATGAGAGCTATAAACAGGAGATCGAAACAACTCGCAATCTCCTTGGAAGAATTTCTAAAACCATTACCGACTTTTCTGAGAGTTTCTCCGCTCCAGAAAAAATAGCAGCGAAATCTGTATCGCCAAAAACAATCAATGAGCATCCTCTAAAACAAGAGATTCATATTAACGAAACCTCATCGAAAAAATTTATTAACGATCTCGTCGAAACAATGAAGGCAAGTGGTCACTTGGTTAATAAGGATTATTTCTTGCCGGCCAATTTCGATGAGCACAAAGCTAAGATGCTACTTTGCGAAGTGGCTTTCGTCAGCAATGACACACTTCACATTATTGATTTTAAAGCCTGTCATTACTTGACAGAATTTGAGCGACTGAAAACTGGCGATAAAGCAGCAGCTGAAAATGACCTCAAACAAAAACTCGACAGATATTTTACTTATTTGAGCGATCCAAAATATCGTGACTCAATTTCAAAAGTTATGACAACAACCAAAGCAAAGTTTGGCAAAATTACTACGGTGATTGCTTTGCCTTCAAGGCTTGAGATACTAAATCTTAAAGAGATTCGCTATCTTGATAAAGCCGCAAGATTTGGATTTGAAGTCATGGACGCTGACGGCTTAAGCAACATCGTTTTGTAACTTTTATGCATCTCCTTGTTGGGCTTGGAAATATCGGCAAAGAATACGAGCAAACTCGACATAATTTTGGCTTTTTATTGCTCGATCAAATCATTGATGACCATGATTTTCAGCCCCAAGGGAAGAAATTTAAGAGCGAGATTTTTAGCGGCGAAATTGATGGAGAAAAAATTATCGCGCTAAAGCCGCATACTTTTATGAACCTATCCGGCCGCGCTGTTATTGAAGCGGCAAATTTTTACAAAATTCCTCCAAAAAATATTTTAGTTTTTCACGACGAAATCGATCTTCAGCTTGGACGCGTAAAAATAAAAACCGGCGGCGGAAATGCCGGACATAACGGACTGCGATCAATCGATGAATCAATCGGTAGAAATTATGTTAGATTGCGCTTAGGGGTAGGAAGATCAGAGATTCGGCAGCTACAAGTTTCTGACCATGTTTTAGGAAAATTCTCGGCGGCAGAAATGGTCGAGGTAGACAAAACAAATGAGAAAATTTCCGAGCTAATCGGAGAAATTTTATCCAGAAATTACGACAAATTTTTGAATAAATTTTATTAGATCTCGATGCTCAAGACGATAACCAAGCCAATCATCAAGCCAATCGCAACTTTTTTTAAATCAGAAATCGCCATCGGTATTTCTCTAATAGTTGCAACCATTGCGGCAATGCTTATTGCCAATTCTGAAAACTACGAAATTTACTAAATATTTTTTTCATCCTCTGCGCCCCTAAATATTGAATTTATTGGCCTTCACAAAGAAATGAATTATCTCGGCTGGATTAATGATTTTTTGATGACGATTTTTTTTTTACTGATTGGCTTGGAGCTAAAAAAAGAAATTT
>CAIQBQ010000032.1 GCA_903870105.1 uncultured Alphaproteobacteria bacterium
GGCCTTTATGCGGCGCGCGCGATTCATAATCTTAAAACCAAAAATAGCTCAAGAATTTGGGATGGTGTTCTTCTCGATGATGCAGTCAAAATAGATCAAGACCTAAGAGATGAGGATTCTGCCCTTGTAGAGATGCATTGCGTAGAAAGGACGAAGGCTCAATTTTGCGCCACAATAGATGAAGCAACATTCGTAAATCCAGAAGATCTTTCTAAAGGAGCTTACACGGGAGAAAAAGAACAAGCGCAGGCTATGCTTAAAAGCATTAATGAAATACTGCAGGGTAAATTTAATAGAAAATTATATCGAATACTTTTGCAAATCGATAGCGCAGACGAATCGAATAAAATAGATGTTTATAATGAGGCCTTTGAAAGGCTCGCCGAGGTGGGCGTAATATTTCAGGAAATTTTTTTTAAAAATGAATCTGGAAATAGAGGCGAGGCTCGTTTCACCCGTGAAAGCATCAGGATTGTTTGCGATACTTATTCTAGAAGCGGGCCTGTCATCAAGAGTTCTGAAGCAGCAGGGAAGCCTAAGGCCGCTTCGGAATTTGATCCAAAACATGTCGAAAAATGGAGTTCGGGCGCTCCGGCTAAAGGAGAGGTAGAGATGAAGTCACCAAGTCCAGAATCAATAACCTTAGAATTAACTTCATCAGGAGTTGATTCAGAACCCGTTTCAAGTGATTGCGTCGAGCTTATTTTTGGTGCTTATTTTGGAGGAAAATCAAAGCCCGATCCCGAAGCTAGCGATAGATGGAGTTCGGACGATCCGGCTAAAGGAGCGGTAGGGACGAAGTCACCAAAACCAGAATTAACAGACCGCGAAGGCGACTCAGAATTTAATCTTGAACATGTCATAAAATTGAATTCGGGCGCTTCAGCTGAAGAAGGAGTAGAAGAGGAGGCAAAATCAATAACCTCAAAAGGCACCAAATTAACTTCATCAGAAGTTGATTCAAAACCCATTCTAAGTGATCGCGTCGAGATCGAAGGAATGAAGAGTATTGGTGGCAACAAAATTGAGCTAAATCTGCGAGATAAAGAAACCGGTAATGAGCCGGCGGTGATCGATCTAAATAACAATAGATTACTCGAAGTGAGTTCGGATAAGAATGAAGTTCTAATTAAGGTTAAGGATTTCAGAGAAGAGCTGAAGAATTATTACAAACGTAAAGGGGATTACGCTGTTGGGGAGGATGGGAAAGCGGTTGAATTAAAAAAAGAGGCTCTTGAAGTTCTGAGAATCTACCAAGCAGTGCCAAGTACTTCCGTCGCTTTAAAATCGGTCTCTCATATCGTCGTCGGCGGCCGTTCCAAATCTCGTTAAGAATGAACAAAAAAATTCTCCTTGTAATCACTGGCTCGGTTGCGGCTTACAAGTCGATGGATTTGCTGCGCTTGCTGAAGAAAAAATCTTCTGGGAAAGAATCTTCCAGGGAAAAATCTTCCGGGGAAAAATCTCCCAAGGAAAAATTTCCTGGAAAAAAATCTTACGACGTTACCTGCATTTTAACCGAATCGGCGCAGAAATTTATTACGCCGCTTTTGGTTTCGAGCCTGTCGGGAAATAAAACGCACACAGAAATTTTTTCGGACGAGGATGCAACAGGAATCTCTCACATTCAGCTCTCGCGCCAGGCAGACTTGATTGTTGTTGCGCCAGCGACAGCGGATTTTATTGCGAAATTGGCGAATGGTTACGCTTCAGATTTGGCTTCTTCGGTGATTCTTGCGGCGAATAAAAAAATTATTCTAGCGCCCGCAATGAATGAAAAAATGTGGGAGAATGCGCAGACGCAGAGAAATTTGCAGACTCTTATTGAGTCAGGTGTGGCAATGGTTGATCCTGAGGCAGACGTTCTTGCTTGTGGCGAACTTGGTGTTGGAAAAATGGCGGCGCCGGAAAAAATCTGTGAAAAAATTTGCGACTTTTTTGAAAATCAAAATCGCTTGAAGGGCCAGCGAATTCTGATTACAGGCGGATCCACGATCGAGCCAATCGACCCAGTTCGCTTCATTGGCAATCACTCTTCGGGCAAGCAAGCAATTGAAATTGCCAAGGTTCTAAATGAGATGGGGGCAGATGTAACAATGGTTGCAGGCAATATTCGTGAGACAATTTTTCTGCCGAAAGAAAAAATAATTTGTGTAAAAACTGCAGAAGAAATGTTTGAAGCGGTGAAGGGCAATCTCGCAAAAACCCAAGTATTTATTGGCTGTGCAGCAGTTGCTGATTTTAAAGTAAAAAGCTTCTCGGCTCAGAAAATTAAAAAAAATTCAGAAAAAAATCTGACAATCGAGCTCGAAAAAAATCCGGATATTCTGGAGTTTGTTGGTAATTCTAAAAAACGCCCAGAGCTAGTAATTGGGTTTGCTGCCGAGAGTTCAGATCTTGAGAAATACGCGCGTGAAAAATTGAAAAAGAAGAACTGCGATTTGATTGTCGCCAACGACATTGAGTCGGGAGAAATTTTTGGTTCTGGCGAGACGAAGGCAATGTTTGTCAGCAAAAATAAAAGCGAAGATCTGGGGAAAATTTCTAAGTCTGAATTAGCAAAATTACTCGCAGAAAAGATTTTGAGCACAGTGCTCAAAATTACATTCTAGCTAGGATTGGCGGGGATTTAACTTTTTAAAAGAGGATTTTGCTTTTTAAAAAGGTGAATTTCGAAATGCTTGGCAAGTTAATCTTTCCGCATGCTCAACGGATTAATCTTTTCGCTGGTTGAGCGCAGTCGAAACCAAGAAAAGATTTGCGCCGAACTTTCTAGGTTTCGACTGCGCTCAACCAGCGAAAGTTTTACTTAAGTGACTAATTCTTTTGAATCGAAAACAAACTCAAACCTAAACCTAAACCTAAACCTAAACCTAAACACAAACACAAACCTAAACACAAACCAATGCAAAATAACGACTGGCAAAATTTTATTTACTTCGCGCTGATCTTGGTTCTGCTCATCAGCAGTGTGGCTTCGCGACGTGATTTAGATTTTAGAAAAGTTCTAAAATATCTCGCGGCTTGGGCGGGAATTGGGTTTGTTGTTGTTGCGCTTTATGCTTACCGTTTCGAATTTTCTGATTTTAAAAATCGAATTTTAGGCGAGGTAAATCCTTCGCGGGCACAGGTTAGAGATTCGGGAGAGTTGGTGATTAACCTCTCGCAAGACGGGCATTTTTATTTGAATGTGAAGATCAACAACGTTCCAGTTCGCTTCATGATTGACACTGGCGCAAGCGACATTGTTTTGAATCTCGACGAGGCGAAGAGGGTTGGAATCGATGTGAAGAAGTTGCGCTTCGACAAAACTTACCAAACCGCCAATGGTAAGTCTTTCGGGGCGATGGTTGTGTTGGATGAAATTACAGTTGCTGACGTGATTTTTCGTAAGGTTTCTGCCTCGGTGAATAGCGCAGAAATGGGAACATCTTTACTCGGAATGAGATTCTTGCGTCAGTTTAAAAAATATGAATTTTACCAAGATAAGTTGGTGCTGACTATTTAGCCTCTAATCTCTTGTTGTTGAATATGCACAGCAATCCATCAGAGAGGCGAAGGGTGAGTTGCATAGCTACTGTAGGCACGATGACGTAACCGTCGCGAATGACGTAGGTTAAAGCTCGCTCCATTCCAGAAGAATCGACCACGCTGATTGTTGGAATTACCAAGTTGTCATTGGCGAATTGGAAATTTGTTTCAGAGCCGTTGTCGTAAATCTTCAACGGCATGATATTGTCGGATTTTCCTGCGAGACTGTAGTCGAAATTTAGATCGGAACCTTCGGGATTTCGAACGATTGCCCCTGGAAGATCTTCGCCAACATCAACAGGGATGTTTGGGGTCGGCATTTTCGGCATTGCCAATGGTGGAGAGCCGGGAATGTTTGGAGCTTGCGGAAGAGCTGGAACGGGTCTTGCTGCAATATTTGGAACGGCTAATTGCGGCGGAATCGGCAAAGGTTGGCCAATTTGTGGGTAGAAAAATCTTACTGTGTAAACCAGATCTTCATCGGCCTTGCCGGTGAATTCGTCTGAGCGAATATCGAAATGGTAGGTGCGTTTATTGCTGATTATTGTCATGTTTGTATGCGCAGCGATTTCGAGTGGGCGCACGAAAAGTCTGTGTCCGGCAGGGGTTAGGCGCCAAGCAAATGCCTCGCCAATTGAGATCATCTCAATTTCTTCGTCGTCAGAAAATTCGATGAAGGATTGGTAATTGTAGTAGAACTTTAATTCGTAAACTTCGTTTGGATTATAGACGAGAGTGCGGATGCGTGAATCTGTAGTGATTGGGGTTTGTGCGTGAGCGAGCGAGGAAAAGAAAAAGCAAAAAACCAAACTATTCCGAAAAAATTTTTTCATGTTTAGTAAGAAAATACTTCCTCCGCGATCATGTATTTATTGACCTGAAAGCCGAGAGGATTGATGAGCCTTTCTTCCATCGTCAAGTTCATTTCTGGAGCGAAGTAGAAGCCCATAGTAATGATTTCATCTTTGGTTTCGGTGGTTGATTCTTTCTTGGTGATTTGTCGAGCAAGACGAATTTGCACGGTGTTGTTGTCGAGTGGCTGCACGGATTTTATTCTAACATCAATTTGTGAATCAGCGCCGAGAGATCTGGCGTTAATACGATTGCGATAGTCGCCGTAAATTCCAGGAGTTGAGAAGAGGCGAACTTTTTCAACATCTTGTTTGTAGGTTTTTGGATCGTAGCCGCTTGCAGTGTGAATAAATTGGTTAATAAAATATTTACGAACCATCTGATCACCGGTGAAATTTTCTGAAGTTAGTTGGTTAACAATCGTAGCGACTCCGGTCTTTTCTTCGACCTCAATAACGTAAGGCTCAATCGATTTTGACGACATTACGTTCTTCACAAAAATCACCGCGATGGCGACAGAAAACATCGAAACCAAGGTGAAGAGGAGCAAAATATTTCTTTGCACCATCACGATTTGGTAGCGATTCGAGTACCAACTTTTTATTTTGAGTTTTGTTTTCTTGCTGTCTGACATTACTTGAAAATACAGGGCGCGTAGCCTGCCTGTGAAAAAAATTTGCGCGAACCTAAGATGGCTTGATTAATATTCAAGCCGTCTTAAGCAGCGCTCGGAATCGCAATCCGCGTGGCTCTAGACAATGATTCAACAATGAATTTTACTTACTCAAACATCCCCCTTTCACAGAGAATCGAGCAGCTTAATTGGTCATTAATTTCACTGATTATAGCTCTCGCCTTCACCGGATTTCTAATGCTTTATTCTGCTGGCGGAGGTTCTTTTTATCCGTGGCTAATCAGGCAATTAACTTTCTTTTGCATCTTTTTTCCGCTGATGATTTTCATCGCCGTGACCGACATCAGAGTTTGGTTTAGAGCATCGTATTTTTTTTACGCGATCGCGCTGACGTTGATAATTATCGTCGACATAATGGGTCACAGCGCTATGGGAGCAACCAGGTGGTTTCGTATTGGTTCGCTAACAATTCAGCCATCGGAAATTATGAAAGTATGTTTGGTGCTCGCCCTTGCTCGCTATTTCTATAACATCGAAGCAAAAAATATCGGCAGCATAAAATTCGTAATCATGCCTTTGTTGATGATTGCACTTCCGGCAGTTTTTATTTTTCACCAGCCAGATTTAGGCACGGCAATGATTTTAATTTTAGTTGGCGTGGCGGTTTTATTTTTGGCTGGAGTAAAAATTTGGAAGTTCATTTTGGTCGGCGTTTCAGCTCTAACTTTTTTGCCGGTTGCTTGGAATTTTTTGCTCTATGACTACCAGAAAAAACGTATTTTAACTTTTTTAAATCCCGACGAAGATCCGCTTGGTAGCGGTTATAATATTATTCAATCAAAGATCGCGATCGGCTCTGGCGGCATGTTTGGCAAGGGTTATTTGGAAGGCACGCAAGGCCAATTAAATTTTTTACCAGAGAAGCAAACCGACTTTATTTTCACGATGCTCTCTGAAGAGTTGGGATTTGCCGGCAGCGTTTTTACAATCGCGATTTATTGCGCGATCATCTTCATCTGCGCTAGAATCGCGATGAAAAGCAAGCATCAATTTGGGCGTTTAGTAACAGTTGGCGTGGCGAATATTTTTTTCATTCACATGTTCATCAATATGGGAATGGTAACGGGGGTTCTTCCGGTTGTAGGCGCCCCACTTCCCTTCGTTTCTTACGGCGGCACAATTATGGCCTCGATGATGATCGGATTTGGCTTGGTACTTAATGCTGATTTATATCACTCAGCTTCCTTGAGCAGTAGGGCGTAGGTTTTTCTTCCGCCTCTCTTATTTGTTGCGCTGTCGAATAGGTGACTCACTTTTGCATAGACCTCGATCCATTCGAAGGGCTTAAAGATTAGAGGGTGATCAGATTCAAGATATTGCTCTTTTTGGATGGGATTAATCTTAAGAGATATACGCGCTATTTTTTTGATCTGTGCGGGGTCAGTTCTTTTACAAAAAGTAAGGAAATCTTAACTCAACTTCCGTTCCTTTATTCAATTTTGACCTAATTTCGATTCTGCCTTTTTGCAGCTCAACCAACTGTTTAGTAATAACTAAGCCTAGCCCAAATGAATCAACCTTTCCTGAGTTTGAATTTTCAAACGTTTGATATTTTTCAAAAGCGCAAGCGACCTGTTCTGGCTTCATCCCAAAGCCTTGATCAATAATAACAATTTGTAAAAAATTGGCGAAAGGATCTTCGGGCGCGACGCCCTCAACCAGGGTGAATTGCCTTACTTCAATCTTTATTTCGGTATTTTCCGGACTGTATTTGATCGCGTTGGAGATCAAATTGACCAAGATTTGTTTCAATCTTCTGGCGTCGAGATTTATGGGTTTTATTGCTGCTGCAACCTCGCTTTTTATCTGAATGTGGCACTTGAGTGCGTAGCCGTGGTTAAGTCGCACAGACCTTTTAATAATTTCTGTGACATCAATTTCTTTACTTAGATCAACAGAAAAATTTCCTGATTTCAGCGAGTCAACATCAAGTAAATCGCAGATCAGCTCATTCATATCCTGAGCTGCGCGATTAATCTCTTTGATGTAATCAATACATTCTGCAACGGCGAGGGGATTTCTAATATCGCTCTGCAAAATTTCTGAGAAAGAAAAGACGGCGTTTAGCGGAGTTCTTAACTCGTGGATAACGGAACTGATGAAATCAGAGCCTGAATGACTTGGCGGAGCTTGGCGGCGTTGAAAAAAATTCAAAAACAATGAGAAAAGCGAGTGATGACAAGATGAATTCTTCATGTGCCAAAATGGCTAAAGAATAAAAAATTAAAAAATTATTCAGGCAAAAGGATTGATCCGTGAGAAGAAGGCAAATTAGTTGTAATCATCAAATTAATGATCCAATAAATAAAACTTATATGCCCCTTAAACAGTTTTATTACAAACGTAATCGCATCCAACAATTGAAGGGTTTTTATTACTCGGTGCAAACCGGCAGTATCTCGGGTGCGGCAAAGAAAATGGGGCTAACTCAAGCGGCGGTTACTTTGCAAATTCAATCGCTAGAAAGAGATCTTCAGATGAAGGTTTTTGCGCGAGAAGGTCAAAAAATAAAACTAACTGAATCGGGCAAAACTCTTTATTCTCAGGCAATTTTTTTCATCCATGGAATCGATGATTTGTTTGAGAGCTTTATCAAATTTACTAAAGACAAAGAACTAAGTGTAATTGATGTTGCATCCAATCATGCCGGGATCTCATACATATTACCAAAATACATAAAAAAATTTAAAATCGCTCACCGCAACGTAAAATTTAAAATAAGAAATTTATCTAAAAGCGAATGTATATCGCGACTTTTGAATGACGAGATCGACATGTTTATTTATCCCATGATTCACGATGAAATTCCGGATGAATTAGATTTTTTTTCGATCGTAAAATATCAACCAATCTTGCTGACCAGAAAAGACCATCCTCTGGCAAAGAAGAAGAGGGTTTCTCTGTCGGATATCGCAGAATACGACCTTGTTCGCATTGACCCAAAACTGATTACACTTCCGGCTTTTGAAGAACTATTGAAGGCCCATGAAATTCGAAGCTCTATTGAGTTTGAAATGTCGGATTGGGAGATTTTAAAAAAATTTGTTAAAGCTGATATCGGCGTTGCAATGATTTCAAACATCGTACTTGAGGGCGAGAAAGATTCTGGATTTTCGGAGAGGGTTTTGACTGATTATTTTCCTGAAATAAATTATGGGGTTTTAGTCAAAAAAGGAAAAACTCTCGAAGGATTATCAAAAGAATTTTTTAATCTTCTTATTAAGACAAAAATGCTCACCGCTCAAGCTAAGAGCTTGGTAATAAGCTCTGTTTAATTGATTAATATCGATTTACTGCGGAGGTGGGTTTTATAAAAATTACCGATTTTCCCCCTTAATGAGATGGCAACATTTTAAAAGGTTAACCCCAAATAAATATTCGATGCGTCGCTTAATAACCAGTCCAACAATAAATCCCGCGCTGAAAACTTTGCTCGATCATATGCGTCCGGGTTTTGCCAATATTCATGCGAGAAATTTATCTTCTTCTTCTGGCGATCGCCCACTAAGTTATTGTCAAATAATGAGTATTGCTGACGGAGATTTAGAAAATGTGACCAATCAATTGTCGGGTAGAATAAAAGCCAATCCAACATTCGGGGCCTCTAGAATTGATTTATCTAATAAAAAAGCAGCTTACAACCTTTGTTCCTATGATGTTGAGACTAAGAAGGGAGATGGATTCGGGCACGTTATTATTGGATCTAAGTACCCAGTTACTATTCGTTATGGCGAGAAGGGAATAACCCCATCCAAAGATAAAAGTCTGAACGATCTATTGAAATATGAACTAGTTACTAGTGAAAATTCACTAGGTGTTTTGGATATTGAAAATCACGTGCCGTTCAGAATTGAAACAGAAAATCCAGAGCAAACTATCGCAATTGCTACGTCTAAAATAACTAGAGTTGCTGAATATAG
Organism: uncultured Alphaproteobacteria bacterium; assembly: GCA_903870105.1. Classification (GTDB taxonomy): domain Bacteria; phylum Pseudomonadota; class Alphaproteobacteria; order Rickettsiales; family UBA1997; genus UBA2645. The sequence continues at coordinate 8,998 of CAIQBQ010000032.1, forward strand.
CAGAGAGCAAATAGATAAAATGTATTCTCTAGATCTTATCGCAACTCTTCCGGAAGATGTTGCCAGAATGGTTCACCTAGAGATCCAAAGAAGCATTTTTACTGACAAGGCAAATGAAAAGTTTCAC
>CAIQBQ010000033.1 GCA_903870105.1 uncultured Alphaproteobacteria bacterium
AGCCTCAATCGGAGTGATGAAAATCATTTCTTGCGGACGATCGATCACAATAACCCCGTCAGCTTTTTCTAAAGCCGCTCTAGCTTGCGCAACAGTGATTGGTTTTTCGAACTCGATGTTGATTGCTTCCGAATGGCAATTAAAAACCGGAACACGCACACAAGTAGCTTCAACTTTAATGTTTGGATCGAGAATTTTTTGAGTCTCAACTTTCATTTTCCATTCTTCCTTAGTCACTCCATCTGGCATGAAGCTGTCAATTTGTGGAATGACATTAAAGGCGATTCTTTTGCTGAATTTTTTTGGTTCAGAAAAACTATTCGAATAAATTTTTTTCGTTGAATCGTAAAGTTCATCCATCGCTTCTTTACCAGCGCCAGAAACCGCTTGGTAAGTTGCAACCACGATGCGTTTAATCTTGGCAATGTCGTGCAAAGGCTTCAAAGCGACAAGCATCTGAATAGTTGAACAGTTGGGATTGGCGATGATCCCGCGCTTTTTGTAATCAGCGATCGCCTTCGGATTCACCTCAGGAATCACTAGCGGAACATCATTTTCCATCCTGAAATGCGAAGTGTTGTCGATAACCACGCAGCCTTGCGCAGAAGCTCTCGGTGCATGTATCGCAGAAATTGCTCCGCCTGGTGAAAATAGGGCGATTGCTGTTCCGGTAAAATCATACTCATCCAAAACCTGCACATTTAATTCCTTGTTGCCGTAAGAAACTTTTTGCCCGCGCGAATTGTGCGAGGCAAGAGCTACAACTTCGTCAGCAGGAAATTTTCTTTCCCATAAAATATTCAAAATTTCGCGACCAACATTTCCAGTTGCGCCAACAACGGCGATTTTACGGTGAGACATATTTTAAATTTTAGTTTTAATGTTTCGAAGGGCTAAGCATGACTTATCACCTCGAGCCTATCGAAGATTTTAGAATTTTATAATTGATGCGACGTCAAGCATGCGTTGCGAAAAACCCCATTCATTGTCATACCAAGAAGCGACTTTAACCATGTTGCCACCGATGACTTTGGTTTGCGTTGTGTCGAAGCAAGAGCTGTAGCTGTTGTGATTGAAATCAATCGAGACCAAAGGCTCTTCAACGATTTGCAGAATGTTTTTCATTTTACCCATCGCGGCTTTTCTCATCGCGTCGTTAATTTCTTCTTTGGTTGTATCTTTTTTAGCGATGAAGTTGAGATCAACCATAGAGACGTTAGCCGTTGGTACGCGTACTGCGCCGCCATCTAACTTTCCCTTCAATTCTGGTAAAACTAAGCCAAGTGCTTTTGCGGCTCCAGTTGAAGTTGGAATCATCGACATCGCACAGGCTCTTGCACGACGCAGATCTTTGTGCGAATTATCAACAACGTTTTGATCGTTTGTATAAGCATGAATTGTGGTCATGAAACCCTTCTCAATTCCAACTGCATCATTCAGAGCTTTAGCGATCGGAGCCAAGCAATTCGTGGTACAAGAGCCGATAGAAACAACTTTATCATTCTCTTGCAGCATCTCATCATTGACGCCAAAAACTATTGTTCGAACCGAATCTTCTTTCGCTGGCGCCGAGAGAATCACCTTTTTTGCGCCGGCAATAATGTGCTGTGCGGCATCGTCATATTTCGTAAAAGCTCCGGTGCATTCAAGCACAACATCAATTTTTAAGTCACCCCAAGGCAATTTTTTTGGATCGCGTTCGCCGAAAAGCTTTACCATTTTTCCGTCGATAATTAGTGAGCCTTCAGCAGCTTCTACTGATTTGGAAAAGCGTCCGTGAATCGAGTCATATTTTAATAAGTGAACTTGAGTCTCGATCGGAGCTGGGCCATTTACAGCCACAAGCTCAATGTTTGAGTAGCGTGCATCTTCAAAAATCGCACGAGTTACACAGCGGCCAATTCTGCCTAGGCCATTAACGGCAATTCGAATAGTCATTATTTCTTAGTTTTTGGAGATTGAGTTCGGTTGTTTAAATAGCTAAGAGCGCTTCTGAAATCGCGTAGACTTAGCTTCACGGTGATATCTTTTTCAGAGTCGCGCACGCTAAAACGTAGGAACAAAAATTCACCGTTTTTCATTTGTGTGAACAAAGAATTTTTTTGTGCATCTTCAAGCGGAACAAGTCCAAAATCACGATCAGTAACATTCCTCGAAAGAATTAATTCATTTTGATCGACGCGAATTTGCACAAAGCCGCCAATCTGAACTTGCGGAATGATTGTAAAAAATTGATTCGTAGATTTTGCAATTGGCTGAATTGTAATTGCCGAAGCATTGTCATAAAATTTAGCAGCAATTTTACAGTGCGACATTGCCATCATTTCATCAGTTTCGCAAAAAACTTTCCAATCTCCGAAGATTTTTTCTTCGTTACGTAAGTCGATTACTTCCGCTCTAGCGTTAAAACAAAACGCAGTTAGAAAAAGTGTAAGTAAAATTTTTTTCATAAAATTTATCCAAATATGATCCCTTGCGGAATGTTGATTTTCCTGTGTTTGGCGGGGATTTTAAATCTTTTTATTTTTCAAAGTTACATCAAAAGAATCTTCTCTCTTGCCGTTGCTTACAGCAGTTTCGTGATGCTAATGCTTTTGCTTTTTCTGAAAAATGAAAACTTAAACGAGATGCTAATGTTTATGGTCAGCATTCTTATGATTTTCTCGATTAATCTTCTGATAGGGATTGGAATTGTGAAAAATATCAGTGAATCCAAAAAGTAAATCTACAACTACACGTAATCTTTGAAGTTAAAGACCTCAAGGACTATCACCACTTCGAAATTGCTCACAATCCCTGAATTACGGCCTGATTCAGGGATTGTGAGCAGAAAGCGAGATGGGAATTAATTTCTTTTTCTCAGCTCTTCCATCAGCTTCTTTCTAAGCTCGATGGTGTGAGTTTCGATTTTATCGAGAAGACTAAGAATTTGCTGAGCTTCTACAGAAACTTGATCGAGTTCTTTTTCTTTAAGGATTGGTTGAGTTTTCATGAAAAAATTTATTTTAGTTAAGAAAGTTAAAGATCCGGCAATGCTTAATATTTTCAATTTATTTTTATTTCTTCTTCTGCTTTGGGCAATGTTTATGCTTGCCGCTGGGCATTTGACTTGGCTTTATCTCATGTTTGGAGTGATTGCTTCTGCCTTAGTGTCGCTTGTATCGATGCGATTAAAGTTAGTCGAAAAAAATAGTGAATTGCTTTACTTAAGTCTCGGTTTTTATCGACATTTTTTTATGATTTTTGTTAATAATTTTTTGAGCTCGCTGTTTTTAATCATGAATCTTGCCTTCAGAAAAAAGGATCTTCACCCAACGCTACATCGAATCAAACTTCGCACAAATCTTCGCTTCAACCCCGCACTTTTGATGGCGAGCTTAAACATGAGTACCGGGGTCTTCTGTGTTGGCGTGAAAGAAAATGAAATGCTGATTCACGCCATAGATCCTTCTTATTTCAAAAAATGCGATTTCCAAAAAA
>CAIQBQ010000034.1 GCA_903870105.1 uncultured Alphaproteobacteria bacterium
AAAAACATAGGCGGGTTAACAAACATAGCCCTCTGCGACGCAAGTCTTCATAACTAAAAGGTAAATTTAGGAAAACTTTTTTGAAGTGTGTACAAATTTTTTTAACAGCGGAGCATCGATTTGACGCAAACACAAAATTTCTTTGTAAAAAATTTTAAAATCTAAATCAAAAAATTAAGTGAATCATTTCGCCATTCACAAACTTGCTTGATCCGCCTTTTACTCATTAAACTTAGTCGCATTTACTTATAATTTTTGACTAGCTCATTTTTCAACGAGCTTGATCGTATCAATAATTTTTATATCTCTCAGCGCGCTTTTTTCAAGCTGATACAAAATCCAAAACCTCAATTAAGGCGGGCTAAACCCACCCTCTCCCCGAGGCTTCGGGAAACTCGAAACAAAAAAGATTTTCGCTATGGATATTTAATTTTTGAAGATCGCTTCCCTTAAATACTTAATCCGGGCTTCTAAAATCCCTCCGGCTCCCTTAAAAAATTGGTCGGATTATAAAAAACATAACCGTTCAACAAATTCTTTAAAAAATTCCCAAATGATTGTCTGGGCTTGACGCACTTATTTAAAACTCGCTTCGTCAAAAATCATGAATGTCCGAAATGTAAAAGTGAAACTAACTTGGCATTTACTTAAATCAGAGCGCGCTTTTTCTTGCAGTAATTTGTGGCAACCACATTCACCATTGCGTTAGCACAACTTTGAAGCTTCTTCCGCTTCTCTTCAGCTCTGGTTATATGCAATTTATCTCTTCACCACTAAACGCAGCGGAGTTTTAGCAAAAGAGCTTCAGCGTCAATTGGGCGTGACTTACAAAACCGCTTGGCGCATTGGTTATCAAATCAGAAAACATATGAGCGAGGTTGACGGCGACGAACCACTTAGCGGAATCGTTGAAGTTGACAAAACCTACATCGGTGGCAAAAGAAAAGGTAAAAGAGGGCGCGGAGCAGAAGGTAGATCAATTGTCTTTGGCATGATGCAGAAAAACGGCGGCGTCATGATAAAGATTGTTGATGATTTTAAGCTCGCTACCCTTCATCCAATCATTGAAGCCAATGTTGAGAAGCAGAGCGAAATTCAAAGTGATGAATTACACTCTTACAAAGAATTAAAACAAAAAGGCCGCACTCACAACAGCGTTAATCACGGAGCCGCTCAGTATGTAAGCAAAAGTGGTGTAACTTTGAATTCAATTGAGAGCTTTTGGGGGAGACTAAAGCTATCAATAAAAGGAACGCCACATTCATGTTTCTAAAAAGCACTTAGCCAAATATGCCGCAGAATTTGAATACAAACTCGACTCTCAGGACTGCCCTGAGACAATGCTTGCTGAGCTTTTACTAAGTTTGTGAAATAGATTAATTGCTTTATCAAACTTCTTTTTGTCGCCCTTCTTTTCTTCTTTGGAGCGGGCTTTGATTAAGTCGGAAAGTTTGTTAGATTTAACGGCTTTTTTGAGATTCATAACCTCTTCAGATGTTGGAAGATTTCTCTTTTGTGCCCTAGGAATTCATTAAAAATAGGTTCAATGCTCTGTAAGTAATCATGATTAGTTATTTTGTTTCCAATTAGCCGCTCTTGACCGGAAACAACATTGGTTGCCATGACAAGAATAAGCTCCGCTCTATTTCTAGTATTATCAATCATTCGATAACAGTTTTCATCCTCAACAACTTCCGGATTTCGTGAAATTCCATCAAAAGCACTCGTAAGCTCTTTAAAATACTGAAGAGCTTGAGCTTGATGGCTTCCTAAAAATTTGCGTTCAGTAGTTAATATGTGATAAAATTTGGCTAGAACACTTTTAATTTCCTTTTTTACCTCTTCAGAAATTTTATGAGACTTGTCTTCATCTTTAGCTGAAATCTTTTTACTTATTTCAATAAATTTCTTCTCACTTTTTTCGTTGTTAATGAGTATTAAAAGAAGGATTAGAACCAAGCCGATCAACAACAGAATCTCACTGTGATTCAAGATTATGCATTGAAATGGACTATTTAAACACGTATAAAGATTTCTTACCATCCACTGCGCAATAAAAGAAATTGCGGCAGTGGGAACGATGATCGCGATATGTCCGCCAACCCATGTTTTCATTGCGTCCCACGAAAGATCGAGCAGTAGGAGCTTGAGCCATTTGAGCAGAAATTTTTTAAGAGATTGTAGCATGATTTTTCCCTAAATTGATTCGCAGATGATCACAACCTATCTTTCGGGAAACTACGGATCAATCCCAGTATGCCTAAAGGATAACCGTCAAATTTGTTGATTTAAATAATTCTGAAGGTTGAAAACATAGCTGTTTAATACGGAAAATTAAGGCGCGCCCGACTTCATATTACTCCCAAAAAAGCAGTATTTCAAAAATTCCAAAGAAAAAGGGGTCTAACCCGAAAGGATTAGACCCCTTAATTCAATTTTCATCTGAATAAAGACTAAGATTTCTTAGCCTTGATTTCCTCGGCTACGTGAGCCGGAACCGGTTCGTAACAATCAAATTCCATTGAGTAGCTTGAACGACCTTGTGACAAAGAGCGCAAGCTGTTTACGTAACCAAACATTGCAGCAAGCGGAACTTTTGCAGTGATTACTTGCGTAACGTCACGCGCTTCAACATTTTGAATTTGTCCGCGACGAGAGTTGATGTCGCCGATTACGTCGCCCATGTATTCTTCAGGAGTAACCACTTCAACTTTCATGATTGGCTCAAGAATGATTGGACCGGCTTTTTCCATTGCTTCGCGGAAGGCAGAACGAGCAGCAATTTCGAAGGCGAGAACAGATGAATCCACGTCGTGGTAGGCACCGTCAAGCAAGGCTGTTTTCAATCTTACGACTGGAAAACCAGCTAAGAATCCGGTGTCTTTCGCAGATTTTAAACCTTTTTCAACGCCAGGGATGAATTCTTTTGGAACGCGTCCACCCACAACTTCGCTTTCAAAAACGAAATTGTCTTTTGAGTCAGCTGGAAGTGGCTCAAAACGAATTTTAACTTTCGCGAATTGACCAGAACCGCCCGATTGTTTTTTGTGCGTGTAATCGATTTCAACTTTTTTGGTAATGGTTTCGCGGTAAGCAACTTTTGGTTGGCCGATATTTGCTTCAACTTTGAATTCGCGCTTCATGCGGTCGACGATGATTTCTAAATGCAACTCGCCCATTCCGCGAAGAATGGTTTGGCCAGATTCTTGATCTGATTCAATACGAAGAGACGGATCTTCTGAAGCCAAGCGCGACAAGGCCATGCCCATCTTCTCTTGATCAGCTGTGGATTTTGGCTCAACAGAAACTTCAATTACCGGCTCAGGGAAAATCATTCTTTCAAGAATGATGTCATTATCGACTTCAACCAAAGTGTCTCCGGTTGTGGTGTCTTTTAAACCAGCGAGGGCAACGATGTCGCCAGCGTATGCTTCTTTGATGTCTTCGCGGTTATTTGCGTGCATCAAAAGAATACGGCCGACGCGTTCTTTTTTATTTTTGGTTGTATTGATTGCCCCACTTCCGCCGGTCAAAGTGCCGGAGTAAATACGAACGAAAGTCAAAGATCCGACGAAAGGGTCAGTCATGATTTTGAAAGCCAAGCCAGCAAATTTTTTGTCACCGCAATTAATGCTGATTACTTCTTCATTTCTCAAATTAATCGCTGAAATTGCTTTGATGTCTTGTGGACTTGGTAGGTAATCTACAACAGCGTCTAGCAAAGTTTGAACACCTTTGTTTTTGAAAGCAGTTCCGTTCAAAACTGGAACGAAAGCGCCAGCAATTGTCGCTTGACGGATGCAGCGTTTTAGATCTGCTTCAGAAATTTCTGCGCCGCCTAGATAGCTTTCCATTAGGGAGTCGTCTTGCTCGATTGCGGCTTCTACTAACTGTTCACGGTATTCTTTGGCTTTAGCAAGAAGATCGGCTGGGATTTCTTCAAGTGAATAATCCGCACCCATTGATTCATCCTTCCAAACTACAGCTTTCATTCTGATCAAATCGATCAAGCCGCCGTAATCTTCGGCTTCATTAATTGGCAATTGAACTGGAATTGGACGAGCGCCCAAACGAGTTTTCATCATGTCAACGCAGCGGTAAAAATTTGCGCCAGTTCTGTCCATTTTGTTAACAAAGCACATTCTTGGAACTTTGTATTTGTTAGCTTGGCGCCAAACTGTTTCTGATTGCGGCTCAACACCAGCAACGGCGTCAAATACACAAATTGCACCATCAAGAACGCGAAGGGAGCGCTCAACTTCAATTGTAAAATCTACGTGACCTGGTGTGTCAATGATGTTAATTCGGTGCTCCTTCCAGAAGCATGTTGTTGCGGCAGAAGTGATTGTGATTCCACGCTCTTGTTCTTGTTCCATCCAATCCATTGTGGCAGCTCCGTCATGCACTTCGCCGATTTTGTGTGATTTACCAGTGTAGAAAAGAATGCGTTCAGTTGTCGTAGTTTTACCGGCGTCAATGTGCGCCATGATTCCAATATTGCGGTATTTTTCGATTTCGATTTGACGAGGCATAAAATAAGGGGAGATCTAGATTAAAAAGGGCGCGGCAAGCTAGTTTTCAGTTCTTAATTGACAAGATTTTACACAAAAAATTTTGGAATTTTGTGCCCAAGCAATTGGTTTTGGTGTTGCGAAGGTAAGAGTGGAAAGAGCAGTAGTGGTATTTGAAGCGGAAGCGATATTTGGCGACGTTTGAATCTGCAGT
>CAIQBQ010000035.1 GCA_903870105.1 uncultured Alphaproteobacteria bacterium
AAACAAAATCAGCCGGTAGTTTTTTGTGGAATTTATCCAATCGACGCTTCGGATTTTGAAAAATTTCGTGACGCTTTAGGCAAGTTACATTTGAATGATGCGAGCTTTGAATATGAAACTGAAACTTCAACGGCGCTGGGCTACGGTTTTCGTTGTGGCTTCCTTGGATTATTGCATCTGGAAATTATTCAAGAACGTCTCGAGCGCGAATTTGATTTAGATTTAATCACCACTGCGCCTTCGGTGATTTACAAGATTCACATGCGCCACCCTGCTGGTGAAATTCGCGAAATTCACTCTCCCGCAGAAATGCCAGATCCAACTCAAATCGAAAAAATGGAAGAGCCGTGGATCAAGGCTACGATTATGACGCCAGATGAATTTCTTGGTTCAGTTCTTGAGCTTTGCACGCAAAAACGCGGCATTCAAAAAGAATTAAGTTACGTTGGTCAAGGTTTAAATAATCGTGCAATGTTGATTTACCGCTTACCACTCAACGAAATCGTTTACGACTTTTACGACCGTCTTAAATCTTGCTCACGCGGCTACGCCAGTTTTGATTGGCAAATGGATGGCTACGAAGAAAGTCAATTAGTGAAACTCTCAATAATGGTAAATGCTGAGCCGGTTGATGCTCTCTCATTTATTACGCACAAAACTCACGCTGAAACGAGAGGCAGAAAAATCTGCGCGAAGCTTAAAGAACTGATCCCAAGACAAATGTTCAACATCGCGATTCAAGCGGCGATTGGCGGAAAAATTGTTGCGCGCGAAACGGTTTCGGCAATGCGTAAAGACGTTACGGCAAAATGTTACGGCGGCGATATTTCTCGTAAAAGAAAACTCCTCGACAAGCAGAAAAAAGGTAAAAAGAAAATGCGCGAAATCGGCAATGTAGAAATTCCGCAAAGTGCATTTTTGGCAGCGCTGAAGCTGGACGAGTAGGTTTTTTACTGTTGTTGCGATAAGAGATTTAGAACCATGTTTCGATCTAGATTGTGGATCAAAACCTTACTTCGCATTTCATCACAGAAGAGCAAAAACTCTCCAACGGCAAAAATCAAAAGTTAGATCAATAGCTGAGAATGTCTTTTAATGCCCAGATAACAAATTGGGCGATAAAATTGAAAGTTGAGCCCGTAAAGGATTCAGCAAAGAGAGTTATAATTACTTCGTCTGCACATCTGCATCCGGCGCGATTTTATTCGTCATTGCGCGTTGAGCGACGAGGTAGCAGAGAAGGTTGGCAACAATTAGATTCAGCAGAATTAAGGCGATTATTTTGGCAAAAGAGAGCCAGGAAAAATGTTCGATTGCAATGCTGATTAAAACCAAAGGAACGATGCAACAATTGCTGATCATTACGATGTGAGTCATGATGAAAACATCCTTCGCTTTCAAAAAAGCAACTGCCGCTGCGATTAGAAGTAGTAAGGTGGGGATGGTTATGGCTAGTGAGATTAAATTCATTAATTGAGATTTTATTCCAGATTTGTCGTTAGAGATCCTAAAAACACTCACTCTTTTATCGTTCAATTGAGTGAGATAAAAGTGAGGCCTTAAGAGAAATTATGAATGGCTCTAATAACAAATCTTGGCTTAAGAAAATTGTTGGAAATTTTTATGGTTTAACTCTTGTTTTTATCAAGCGATCCAGGAGTTGAAGATGTGATTTACAACTCTTGCAGCTTTCAGCATTTTCTTACTTTTTATTTAATCAGCGAACGACTTCTTGATGAAGCTATTCTTCTCAACTTCCGTCTTTAGAAGAACCAAGCACTCTGAGGTTTTGTTCAAAATGCCTCAACTTGGCCCAATTTATTGACTAGTAGATTTATCTAAGCAGGTTTTGTTTGAGAGTTAGTTGCTCAAGGCAGAAATAAACTTAGTACAAAAAATAATTAAAAAATTATGAAAGAAAACTTATCAGGTCTACCTATCCCCCAAGTTGGCATTGAAGATTATTTTGTAACTGGTCTTGAGGCTTGGGTTGAATCAGCCAACACTGAAGAAAAAGAATCGAGAGTTGAGGCGATGCAAAGAATGATTGAGGCTAGGTCTAATGGAAGTATCAGTCTTTCATTAGCTGAACTTGGATTATCATCCATTCCTGAGTAGATTGGAGATCTTACTGCTTTGGAATATTTATATCTTAGCAACAACCAACTAATCACGCTTCCTGAGCAGATTGGTAATCTTACTGCTTTGACAAGTTTAGATTTTTGCTTCAACCAACTAACCACAATTCCTGAGCAGATTGGGAATCTTACTGCTTTGACAAGTTTAGATCTTAGCTACAACCAACTAACCACACTTCCTGAGCGGATTGGGAATCTTACTGCTTTGACAAGTTTAGATCTTGGCTACAACCAACTAACCACACTTCCTGAGCGGATTGGGAATCTTACTGCTTTGACAAGTTTAAATCTTGAATACAACCAACTAACCACACTTCCTGAGCGGATTGGGGATCTTACTTCTTTGAAAAGTTTAGTTCTTCGCGACAACCGACTAACCTCCCTCCCAAACTCAATATTCACCAACCGAGCAAGAACTTCCAAAATAAACATATACGCAGATAATAACCGCTTCCTAGCAGCAGAGGCATTAAGATTAAACGCCTTAACTCAACAAAACCCGCTAGTGAGATTGGGTATAAGTATCTACGAACCACACGTCGCCGCCAGAGCCGCTGCCGACACCACCCCCACAGCAATCATCAACGAAATCATCACACAATCAGTCGGAGAAGCAGAAGTCACCGAATCCGACTTCACCATGTCCCGATCAATCCTAGTCAACACATCTCTTGACGGATTCCGCACTTTCCTAGGCCAATGTACCAGAACAGCAGCTTGGCAAGCGGAAGGAGAAACAAAGAAAAACCTATGCCAAGCCCTCTGCGGCATAATGCAAAAGATTGATCAAAACCCCGATCTTGCTGAAACGGTAAATTTAACCTCTATTGGCTCTGATGCATCTTGCGGAGATAGAGTTGCCATCACTCTAGCTCAGCTGCAAATAGCAACAATGTTTGACGGGAAGAAACCTGAAGAAATGGGTTTGGTTGAGATGTATAAATATGCTGAAGCAAATGCCGTCGTTAAGTTTCTTAATGATAAAGCAGCAGAAAGATTTGCCCCTGGAAGAACCGCTGCAGCAATAGCTCTTGCCCCCAACGGAACTGATGAAATCGAAACCTATTTAGCTTTCTATCACGTCCTCCCAATGGTTGATATTAAGATCACGGGAATTGATATGCTTTACCGATTCTGCGCCAATGTTACCGAAGAACATTTAAAGTCCGCTAAAGCAGAATTAGAGAGAGGATCCTCAATCGAATCTTTAACCCATCAGCAATATCTCACCTTTGCAGCAATAGCAGATGATAAGAATTTCCAAGAAATCTCTTTTGTTAAGGAAGCTAGAAGTAAAGGCAAAACAGAAGAAGAAGCCTTGCATGATAAGTTAGAGGCCGCCTTAGGTAGAACTAGTGGAGAAGCAGCAGAGCAAGCAAAAGAAATCGAAAAAGAACGACAAGACTTAATCGTCAAAAACCTAGACGAATCTTATCAAGTCAGCCTCTCTGCAGAATCAGTCAGAGCTTCTCAAACAAAAGACATCGCAAGTGAAGAAACTGAAGAAGAAAAATATAAATCTGATTCTGAAGAATTTAGACCATCAGAAGAAAGACCATCTTCCCATCAAGCTTCCCATCAAGGAGTTGTAGGTGCCGCAGCGGAGGAGGGTGAAGAAACAGCGGCAATCACCGAAGCATCTAGAGAAAGAGCGGAGGATCCAAGAGTAGGTGCAACAGCAAGAAGGACATTTACGGGGCAAGTTTGTGATTCGCTTTCTAATCCTTTTAGATCAAGCAAAAAGAAGGCTCGTCCCGACCCCTCAATGAGCAGCACAACAAGCGACGCACAACCATTAACAAATAAAAGAAATAAATTGCCCCTTCACGTGATCAATCTTGTCTGAAGAATTGATCTAACGATTTATGGAAGATTAACCTCTCAACCTTACTAAGAAAAAAACTAAAAGTAGATCAGTGCCAACTATTCAAGAAGTAAAAGATTTTGAAACCAGCCTAAAACCATGACTTTTTCAGAGGCTGCTTAAGCGCGAGTCTAAATTAAATTTTTTTGCGATTAAAAAGCAGAAATAGCACTGCCATTAATTTGAGCAGGAAGAGCAGAATAATAATGTCGAGAATCGAATCGAAATTGGTGACTGAGCTAATCAGAATCAGCAAAATCAAATTGGTGAAAATGAAGTAAAAGCTGAGAATTTTTTCGTAAGAATTTTGCGCGATGAAAAAGCGGATGGAGATTAGGATGATGGCGATTACGAGAAAGAAAGAGAGAATTTCGGACATTGAATCAGGTAATTACTTTAGGCTTTCTGGAAGGGTTGTTTTGTTGAAAAAGCACTTGGGTATTTTTTTAATAAATCCCCGTTGGATCAGAATCTGCAGGCGTTTCGCTAAACCCATTTCCGTCGCCAGACGGAGAATCTACAGACTCATCAATCGTGTCAGTGAGCTTTAATGCTTCGAAGAAAACATGTTCTTTCGGAGTCGTTGGCGTTGGATATTTTCCGGTCGTGCGATCGACCTTCACAAACTTCACGCTGCTTGGCACATGGAAAGGCGTTGAAGATTTTTCCTTCAGAGCTTCTTTCATGAAATTAATAAAGATTGGCAAAGCGATTGAGGCCCCGGTTTCTTCGGCGCCGAGAGATTTTGGATTGTCGAATCCAACGTAAACTGCGGCGACTAAGTTAGGCGAGAAGCCTACGAACCAAGAATCGTAAGAGCTGTTCGTTGTTCCAGTTTTACCGCCGACAATTTTACCGATTCCGCGTGCGCGTGCTGCGGTGCCGCGATCGACAACGCCTTGCAGCATGTAGGTAATTTGGTAAGCGGTGGCAGAGTCGGTAATTTCTTCGCTAAATTCTGAGAGGAATGGGATCTCATCGCTATTCACGCATTTTTCGCAAGCTCGTTGATCGCGGCGGTAGATTGTTTTTCCGGATCGATCCTGAATTTTTTCAATCATTGACGGCGTGATTTTTTTACCGCCATTAACCATCATTGCGTAAGCGGTGGCAAGGCGAAGAACCGTTGTCTCTGTTGAGCCCAAGACGAGAGAATAGATTTCTTTTGGATTATCATTCACACCAAATTTCTTTACGACTTCGACAACTTTTGCGAGACCGACTTGGTCAGCCATGCGCACCGCGGTAACGTTACGAGACTGCTCCAGGCCTGTACGTAGAGTAGTTGGTCCGTAAAATTCTCCAGAGTAATTAGACGGTAAATAAGGTGGTAAGTCGCCACCTTGGTTAAGAGTGATTTCTTCGTCCATTATTACCGTTGCTGGCGTCATCCCATTTTCAAGTGCCGCAATGTAGCCGAAAGTTTTCATGGTTGAACCGGGCTGACGCATTGCCTGTGTCGCGCGATTAAATTGATTTGGTGCGTCAACGTAACCGCCACTCATGGCAAGAACCCTTCCGGTATGTGGGTCGAGAGCGATGAAGCCACCATTTACTTCTGGTAATTGTTTAAGAGCGAAAACTCCTTCTCGTGCAGTTTTTTCAACAAAAACTACGTCGCCAGGATTGAGCACGTCGGAGATTTTTTTCGGCGCCGGTCCTTTTGAATCAATGCTCAAATATTTTTGCGTCCATTTTAGCGAGGCGAATTCAATGGATCCGAGCTCGCTATTTTCTGTACCAATTGCTGCAATATCTTTGTTGATTGAAAGCACGACCGCTTTTTCCCAAGTGTCTTTATAAAGTTTTTTAACATCGAATGCTGCAAGGGCGTCGTGCCATTTGTCAGTTACATCAATTTTACCCAAGGCTCCACGGTAGCCGTGTTTGCGGTCATATTCTTCAATGCCAGCCTCAAGACTTTTTACCGCAAGATTCTGAATTTTTGGATTTAGTGTCGTACGAATTACGTAGCCATTTTCGAAGACGCCGTCTGAGCCGTAAAGAGCACTCAATTCTTTTTTCACTGAGTCAGAAAAGAAGCTGGCTTTGATTGCTTCACCATGTTCTGGATCTTTCAGGACAATTTTTGTCTCCATTGCCGGAATGGAATCTTTCTCGGTAATGAAGCCTTCAGCCAGCATGCGCTCAATTACCCAATTGCGACGTTCTTTTGCTCTTTCAAGATTTTTACGGGGGTCAAGTTTTGAGGGCGCTTTTGGTAAAGTTGCGAGTAAAGCTTCTTCTTCGAGACCTAATTCATCGATTGATTTGTCGAAATAAACTTGAGCAGCAGCAGCAACACCATAAGCTCCAGATCCAAGATATATCTGGTTTAAATAGAGTTCTAAAACTTCGTTTTTGGTTAAAGTTTGAGTAATGCGAAAAGCCAAAATCGCTTCTTTAATTTTACGTTCAAAAGTTCTTTCACGGGTGAGTAAAAAGTTTTTTACAACTTGCTGTGTAATCGTTGAGGCCCCTCCAACTGTGCCTTGCCCACTTAATACGGTGAAAAAATTTCTGATTGAAGCGCGAAAAATTGCGGTCGGATCGATGCCGGAATGTTTGTAAAAATTTGCATCTTCAGCGGCGAGAAAAGCATTAATTAAATTTTTTGGAATATTATTGATCGGCACAAAAATTCTCTTTTCTTTTGAGAACTCACTGATCAGCCCACCGTCAGCAGCGTAAAGGCGCGAGGTGATCATTGGGTTGTAATTTTTTAGCTGTTCGTAATCGGGCAAATTCGCGCTGAAATGTTTGAAAGTAACGAAGCCAAGAATGACGGTGGTTACGACTAAGAAAGATCCGATTGCGAAGAAGAGAGGAAGTTTTTTCATTACGTTTTTGTCTGTTTAAAATATTCGTCGATCGCCTTGACTAAACTTTCTGCAATTTTGCGTTTGTAGCTAAGCGAGTTGAGCAATTTTTCTTCCTGCTTATTAGAGAGGTAACCGAGCTCGATTAAAGTTGAGGCCATGTCGGGTGCGGTTAAAACGGCAAAGCCAGCGAAGCGGTGAGTATTTTGAAGAATTTTAATTTCAGAATTTTTGATGCCGCGAATGGCGATATTAGCGAAATTAGATGAGTTATTTTTAGATTCGCGCTGCGACAAATCAATCAGCGTTTTCATGATGTCGCGACTGGCTCCATTGAAATTTACACCATCAATAATGTCGGCACGATTTTCTTTCTGAGCAAGTAATTCGGCCTGTTTGTCAGAAGAGGTTTCGGAGAGAGTGTAAATCGAAAATCCCGAAACTGATTTGTCGTCAATTGCATTGACGTGAATTGAAATAAAAAGATCCGCTTTTCTTTTGCGCGCTTTTTCGACGCGGGTTTTTAGTGGTAAAAAAATATCTTCGTCGCGAGTTAAATAAACTTTGTAACGCTTTGTATTTACAAGTTGTTTGCCGAGTTCCTTGGCGTAGGCGAGGGTAAGGTTTTTTTCTTTGGTGCGGGCGAAATTTCCGATTGTGCCTGGGTCTTTTCCACCATGCCCAGCATCAATTACAATCGTAGGAATTCGTGCATTTTTTTTCGGAATTTTTTTAACGACATATTTCGATGTGCCGTCTGGATTAGCTACTTTCGTGGTCTGAACGTCGAATTCTTCAACCTTTGCAGAAATAAAATTATCCAAATTTGACGATTTGGCAAAAACTGCCGACGAGAAAAAACACAGCGCAAGAGCAACAAAGAAGCTGGTTTTCATTAATTTAAATTTTGAAAGAGAGAGGAAAGTCTTTTTTATTTTTCAGAAGTTTTGAGTGCAACTTTTTTGGGCTCGCCCACTTGAAGATCTCGGATTGGTTGAAATCAGCTAAATTCCACACTTCATCCATGCCTGTGCAGGCATGATGAGCAAGGCGTTAGAAAAAAATATCGAACTAAGCTGGCGCAATTTTTACAAGGATTGAGCAAATATTTAGGCGCAATATTTACAAAAGATTACAATTTACTTCCCTTCCTTCGCGCCTACTCTGCCGAGCTTTCATCAACTTAAAATTTCTAAGTAATGTGCGGAATAGTTGGAGTTGTCGGTAGCAAAAATTCTACTGCAATAATTCTTGATGGCTTAAAAAAACTTGAATATCGCGGCTATGATTCAGCGGGAATTGCTGTGATTGTAGACGGAAAATTTAAGACCGTAAAAGAAGAGGGAAAAATTGCCCGTCTCGAAGCGACGCTGAAGAAAGAAAAACTACAATCGACGATTGGAATTGGTCACACGCGTTGGGCAACTCATGGCCGTCCAAGCAAGCAGAATGCACATCCGCATGCTTCGTTGAAAGTGTGTTTAGTTCACAATGGAATCATTGAGAATTACCAAGAGCTGCGTGAAAAATTGAAGAAATCTGGTGTAAAATTTTTGAGCGAAACTGACAGCGAAGTGGTGCCACATTTAATTGAATATTATTTTGCCAAAACCGGTGACATTAAAAAATCTTTACTTGCGGCAGTAAAAGAAATTCACGGAACTTTTGCCCTCGCCGTAATGTTTCGCGAAGATGCAAACGTAATTGCCGTTGCCAAACGCGGTTCGCCGATTGTTTTGGGATTAGGAAAAAACGAAAATTACATTGCTTCTGATTACTATGCTATAGCCTCTCAAACCAATGAAATCATGGTCATGGAAGATGAAGAGATCGCACTAGTTTCTGCTGATTCAATTGAAATTTTTAACTCTTCTGGACGTGAAGTTGTAAGAGAGTCGAAACTTATGGAGTCAGAAAATAATAAAGTTTCGAAAGATGGTTATTCACATTTCATGCTCAAAGAAATTCACGAGCAGCCGCGCGTTTTAGAGGAGACAATTCAGACTTACGTTGGCCTTGGCAAAGGCGAAATTTACTTGCCGAATTTTTCTTTCGACTTGGCCGAGATTAATAAAATCACAATCGTTGCTTGCGGCACTTCTTACTATTCCGGCTTTGCGGCAAAATATTTAATTGAAGAAATTTCTGGTTTGGAAGTTGAGGTCGACATTGCCTCTGAATTCAGATACCGCGCCCATCCATTCCGCAAAGACAACTTGATGATTTTCATTTCGCAATCAGGCGAAACCGCAGATACACTGGCGGCGCTAAAATTTGCGAAAGCAAATAAGCAGAAAATTTTGTCAATTGTGAATGTTGCGCATAGTTCAATGGCGCAACTTTCAGATGCAGTGATTCGCACTGTTGCTGGTCCAGAAATTGGCGTGGCTTCAACAAAAGCCTACACTGCACAAATTTCTGTTTTGTCTTTACTGGCAATTCATTTGGGGTTTTTACGTGGCAAAGTTTCGCCAAAACAAAAATTAAAATTACTGCAAGATCTTGCCGATTCTGGAGCAAAAATTAGTGAACTTCTCGCACAAGCAAACATCCGAAATATTAAAAAAGTTGCGAAGGGTTTAACCAGTGCAAGACACATGCTTTACATCGGCCGTGGCATTTCACAGGTTACAGCTTTCGAGGCCGCACTTAAGATGCGCGAGCTTTCCTACATCGACGCGCAAGGCATTGCGGCGGGAGAATTAAAGCACGGAACAATCGCGCTAATCGACAAAAAAATGCCAGTAATTGTGCTCGCGCCCAAGGGAAATTCGGGGAATAATTTATTCGAAAAAACAGTTTCAAACGCAGAAGAAGTAAATGCGCGCGGCGGTAAAATTATTTTCGTCAGCGACCGCTTAGGAATCGAACAATTCGGCAAAATGGCGAAGGAAAAATTGGTCATTCCTGACATTT
Organism: uncultured Alphaproteobacteria bacterium; assembly: GCA_903870105.1. Classification (GTDB taxonomy): domain Bacteria; phylum Pseudomonadota; class Alphaproteobacteria; order Rickettsiales; family UBA1997; genus UBA2645. The sequence continues at coordinate 9,738 of CAIQBQ010000035.1, forward strand.
CCGGAATCATCCAAGAAGCCTTACTTCCAGTGGTTTCAACCCAGCTTCTTGCTTACTACGTCGCGCTTTTCAAAGGCAATGATGTTGATCAGCCGAGGAATTTGGCGAAGTCGGTTACGGTGGAATAAATTTTCTGCCGGTCGAGCGAAGTCGAGACCTTTGGAGTTTTATTGTCGAGACTTCTGGAGTTTTATTCGAGAGGTCTCGACTCCGCTCGACCGACGTGAAAAATGCAGGCAAAAAATACCCACCCTCTGGTCACTTATATTTCAAAGGGAAAAATGGCAGGCCTAATGAAATTATTCTTTAGCACGAAAAGCTAAAAGCTGACAAGTTTTTTTAAGCACAAACCCCAAACGTCATTCCTTTAGCAAGGAAAGCTGAAAGGTAACAATTTTTTTTGAGCACAAACTCCAAACGTCATCCCCGCGAAGGCGGGGATCCAGTAAGACTTCCCGCATCCACTACAGCCCAAATTTTAATTACGGCGAATTCGCCACAATTAGAATTCAGGCCAGATTGAACCAAGAAAAATTTAGAAAATGTAATGAGTATGGAAGATTTTTTTCAAAACTATCAGTACACCTTCTCGGCAATGTCGGCAATTTGAACAATGCTTGCCGTCGTTCTTTCTCTTTGGCTGTAATCCAATCAACATAGATCAAAGATTGTGGCCGGTGTCGACTTTTTAAAAAGCCTTTGATGGTTCATGCAATGGACTCAAAACATAACAATCGCTGAGAAGAGATATTCAAATCCGTATTAAGAAAGCTAAGAAGACGGTTACTAATAAAGAGAGTAAGGCGAGTTCTCCTGGATCCCCGCCTGCGCGGGGATGACGTGGGGAGTGAGTGTGTGAACTTAGACTTTTTATTGTTTATGAACCCTCGAATTGTTGTGTAATT